>JANPKX010000327.1:0-11052 GCA_031426235.1 Alphaproteobacteria bacterium
GAGGACCGCCGCCGCCCCGACCCCTGCGCCGAGCCGGTGGACGACCACGTCGCCCGCCTGGCCCTGGACCTGGACTTCACGCCGCAGGCCATCGCCCGCTGGCGCGACCTCCCCGACCCCCCGCCAGCCGCCCTCGACGCGCTTCCGTTCGACGACGACGACTGGGAAAGCTCGGCGTGACCTGGCTGCGACGGTTCGGACGCCGCACGCTCCAAAAACATCCCCGTCATACCGGCCGAAAGCCCGCGCCCGCGGGCTGCAGAGCCGGGACCCAGGGCCGCCGCACGGCCGCCCCCCCTGGGTCCCGGCTCTCCCACCCGCCTTCGCGGGTGTGCGGCCGGGATGACGTGTGGGGGGCCATGCGGCCGTGGCCGAATGGTCGTGCTCTTCGCGGACCCGTCTTGCCGCCTCAGGCGCTATCGCGCCTAGGCCGGCGCCAGCTCGCCCACCACCATGGCGACCTCGCCGGCGGCCGTCAGGCCCTCCAGCACGGGCGACAGTTCGTCGGGCGCGACGATCAGCACCAAGCCCAGGCCGCAGTTGAACGTGCGCCGCATTTCGTGCTCGTCCACGCCGCCCGTCCGGGCCAGCCACTCAAACACCGGCGGCTGCGCCCAGGCGTTCCAGTCGAACCGCGGGGCCAACCCCTCGGCGATCGCGCGCGGCGGGTTCTCGACCAGCCCGCCGCCGGTGATATGCGCCAGTCCCTTCACCCGGCCGGCCTTCAGCAGCGGCAGCACCGAGCGGATGTAGATGCGGGTCGGCTCCAGCAGCGCCTGCGCCATCGTCACGCCTTCCGCGAACGGGCAGGGCGCGTCCCAGGCCAGGCCCGAGCGCTCGACGATCCGGCGGATCAGCGAATAGCCGTTGGAGTGCGGCCCGGAAGACCCCACGCCGATCATCAGGTCGCCGGGCCGCTGGTCGCCCAGCCGGGGCAGCACCTTGTCCCGGTCGACCGCGCCGACGCAAAAGCCGGCCATGTCGTAGTCGCCCTCGGCGTACATGCCCGGCATCTCGGCTGTCTCGCCGCCCACCAGGGCGCAGTTGGCCTGCCGGCAGCCCTCGGCGATTCCGGCCACCACGGCGGCGGCGGCGTCCACGTCCAGCTTGCCGGTGGCGTAGTAGTCCAGGAACATCAGCGGCTCGGCGCCCTGGGCCAGCAGGTCGTTGACGCACATGCCCACCAGGTCGATGCCGACGGTGTCGTGCATCCCGGTCTCGATGGCGAGCTTGAGCTTGGTGCCGACGCCGTCCGTGGTGGTCACCAGCAGCGGATCATCATAGCCGGCGGCCTTCAGATCGAACAGGGCGCCAAAGCCGCCCAGGGACGGCTCTGCGCCCGTCCGGCGGGTGGATCGGGCCAGCGGCTTGATACGCTCCACCAGGGCATTGCCGGCGTCGATGGAGACGCCCGCCTGCGCATACGTCAGGCCATTCGGTCGTTCGGACATTTACCCCGCCGGGACATGAGGATAAGCGAGCCGCAGTGTCGGTCTGGAGACTCGGCCGCGTGCAGGGCTATAGCTGATTTATGACACCCATCACCACCACTGCCGACCTCGCGGCCTTCTGCGATCAGATCAAGGGCCAGCCCTTTGTGGCCGTGGACACCGAGTTCATGCGCGAGACGACCTATTGGCCCAAGCTGTGCCTGATCCAGGCCGCGGCCCCGTCGGCCGAGGCGTGCATCGATCCGCTGGCCGAGGGTCTGGACCTGGAACCGTTCCTGGAGCTCCTGCGCGATCCCACGATCCTTAAGGTGTTCCACGCCGCGCGGCAGGACGTGGAAATCTTCAACAACCTGCAGGCCATGCCCAAGCCGTTGTTCGACACCCAGGTGGCCGGCATGGCCGCCGGCTTCGGCGAGCAGATCGCCTATGACGCCCTGGTCCGCCAGATGCTGAAGATCGACCTCGACAAGAGTTCGCGTTTCACCGACTGGGCGCGCCGGCCGTTGTCGGAGAACCAGCTGACCTACGCCCTGGCCGACGTGACCCATCTGGCGGCGCTCTACCCGATCCTGCGCGAGCGGCTGGTCAGCGAGGGGCGCCTGGGCTGGGTCACCGACGAAATGAACGACCTGACCGACCCGGCGGTCTATGACGTCGAGCCGGAGAACGCCTGGAAGCGCCTGCGCCCGCGCAAGCACAACGCCAAGTACCTGGCGGTCTACAAGGCCGTGGCGGCCTGGCGCGAGCGGACCGCCCAACTGCGCGACCAGCCGCGGGGACGCATCCTCAAGGATGAGGCGATCGACGAGATCGCGACCCAGGGGCCGACCGACGCCGACGGCCTGGACCGGCTGCGCTCTGTGCCCAAGGGCTTCTCGGGCTCACGGTTCGGCCCCGATCTGGTGGCCGCCATCCGCGAGGCGCTCCGCGACCCGGAAGCCTATGCCCCGGTGATGGAGAAGGCCCGCGGCCCGGCCTCGCCGGCGGCCGGCGCGGTGGTGGAGTTGCTGAAGGTGTTGCTGAAGGCGCGCTCGGAGGAGGCGGGTGTCGCCTCCAAGCTGATCGCCACGGTCTCCGACCTGGACCAGATCGCCAACGACGACGAGGCCGACGTGGGTGCGCTCAAGGGCTGGCGACGCGAGGCCTTTGGCGAGGACGCCCTGCGACTCAAGCGCGGCGAACTGGCCCTGGTGCTTGACGGGACCCGCGTTCGGGTCGTGGAGGTGCGTCGCGCGCCTCGGCAGGCCGTGGCGGGCTGAACCTGGGGATATTCGCAAACCGTTGATATCGCGGGCAAACAATATCTCGCGCCCGGCTTGTCCACAACTCCTGCACCCTCCGTGCCGAATGTCGCCCACAGGTGGCCGCGCCCCGCGCATTGCCTCCGCCGGCCCACTGCGCGACGTTGATTTTGCCGAGAGGAACTGCGGCGCGGCGGACCGGGCGACCGGGAGGCGGAGCGGGCAGGCGGCTTTTCGGGGCGCCAAGGCGTTGGAGCAATCCGGCGCCGGACGACCTGAAAGGCACTGCGGGATCGAACGACGCGGCGGTGAGCAATCAGCGCCAAAGCATCGCCCCGCGACCTTGAAGGCTCAGGTCCCCCAACGGATCTGGATCAGAGGGCGGTGTTTCGGGCAACCGGGACGCCGCCCTCTTGCGTTGCGACCCCGCCTCAACCCATCTCCAGCTTCAGCCGCAGCGCCTGGGCCAGCGCCTGGGCGCGGCGCTGGGTCTGCTCTCCCAGCAGCATGTCCTCCCACCCCGCCAGCGCGCTCAGCAGCAGCCGCTCGCCCCTGACGGCCAGCGCCGACTTCTCCAGCAGGCGGATGTTGCGGCCGCTGAGGTCGCAGCCCAGCCGGACGGCCGATCCCAACGCCCGCGCCCGCTGCCGCCGCTCTGGCGACAGGATGCGGGCAAGGGTCGTCTCATCGCTGGGCGTGGGCGCGGCCGAGTAGCGCGCGAAGGCCACATGGGCCAGGAACGCCCGCTCGGCATGGGTCATGCCCGCCACCGGCGCCCGCAGCACTTGCTCGAACGCCACGTCGGCCCGGTGATCGGGGTGCAGCCGCGCGCCCAGGTCCGCCAGCCGGCACGCCGCGGCCAGCAGCAGTCCGTCGCGGCTTCCGAACAGCGCCGGCAGCCGCTCGAACGACGGTGAGATCCACGCTTCCAGCGCCCGACCCAGATCCGGCGTGATGCCCTTCTGCGCCGTCAGGGCCTCGCAGCCCTCGATCAGGGGATCGAGGTCGCGGATCTCCGCCGGCATGGCCTCCAGCAGCAGCCCCTCGCGCACGCCATAGGCCGACACCGTGATGCGCTCCACGCCCAGGCGTTCGATCAGCCGGTCCAGGACCATCGCGGAATAGGGCAGGGTGTCGAACCGCTTCTTGGACAGCCCCTCGATGCGCTCCAGCGACGGGCGCGACTGGCGCTGGACGAAGCGGGCCATGTCCAGCGCGTCAGCCTTCGAGATCTCGTACTGGTGGGCGACGTGCAGCGGATAGTCGGCCAACTGCATATGCAGCAGGGCCAGGTTGCGCCACGCGCCGCCGACCGCGTGGAAATCGGCGCTGCTGTAGCGGCTGGATAGAGGCTGCAGGTATCCGTCGATCGTCCGCCGGACCCGGTCTGCGTCGAGGGCCTTCGGCGCGCCCAGGGCGAACGGACCCAACGGCAGGGTGACCCCTTCCGTCGGGCCGAGGCCATTGAGGCGCACCAACTCCAGGCTGGAGCCGCCCAGGTCGCCGACGACCCCTTGCGCGTCGGGCTGGCCGCAGATCACGCCCAGGGCGGCGTACCGAGCCTCTTCCTCCCCGCTCAGGATACGAACCTCCAGCCCGGTCTCGGCCTTGATCCGCGCCAGGAAGGCTTTGCCGTCGGCCGCCTCGCGGACTGCGGCTGTGGCGGCTGCCGTGACTTCCTCGGCCTTCCAGCCGTCAAGCACCGCGCGGAAGCGCCGCAGGGCCGTAATGGCCGCCTCGACCCCGTCCGGAGACAGGCGGCCCGAGCGGGTCAGGTCCCGTCCGAGGCCCGCCACGACCTTCTCGTTGTAGACGGTCCACAGGGCCCGGCCGTCGACGCGGTAGATCACCAGGCGCACCGAGTTGGACCCGATGTCGATCACCGCCGCCTGGCGGCTCTCCGGCCGGCTGGCGCTATCCCCGCGTGGCCACATTTTCGATCGCGCGCGGCATGTCTTTCACCTTTTGCCCGCGACCGGAGAGACTGGGATTGGTCATGAAGTACTCGTGCGCCGAAAAGGCGTTCGGGTGGTCCCAGGCGGGATCACGCCTATAGCGGCCATCGGCGTCGAGGGTCCAGCTTTGCGCTTCGTCTTTCAGGTTCGCCAGCATGATCTGGTTCAGAACCTGCTGGTGCACCGTGGGGTTTTCGATGGGCGTCATGACCTCGACCCGACGGTCGAGGTTGCGCGGCATCCAGTCGGCCGACGACATGTAGAGACGAGCGTGCCGCGACGGCATCGGGTGGCCGTTTGCGAATGCGACGATGCGGCCGTGCTCGAGGTATCGCCCCACGATCGATTTCACGCGGATGTTCTGCGACAGGCCGGCCACGCCTGGGCGCAGGCAGCAGATGCCACGGATGACGAGGTCGATGGAGACGCCCGCCTGGCCGGCGGCATACAGCCCGTCGATGATCTCCGGATCGACCAGCGAGTTCATCTTGGCCCAGATTGCGGCCGGCTTGCCGGCGCGGGCATTGTCCGCCTCCTCGCCAATCATCCGCAGCAGGTCGCGCTTCATGGTGACTGGAGAGAACGACAGCCGCTCGAGCCGCTCGGGCTGAGCGTACCCCGTGACGTAGTTGAACAGCTTCGCCGAGTCGCGGGCGAACGGCGGCTCAGTCGTGAATAGCGACAGGTCGGTATAGATCTTGGCCGTCTGCGGATGATAGTTCCCGGTGCCGAAGTGGCAGTAGCTGCGAAGCGTCTCGCCCTCCTTGCGTACGACGGTCGAGAGCTTGGCGTGGGTCTTGTACTCGATGAATCCATAGACGACGTGGACGCCGGCGCGCTCCAGGTCGCGCGCCCATTTGAGGTTTGCCTCCTCATCGAACCGCGCCTTGATCTCGATGACGGCGGTGACGTTCTTGCCCATCTCGGCCGCTTCGATCAGCGCGGCCACGATCGGGCTGTCCTTCGAGGTTCGGTAGAGCGTCTGTTTGATCGCCAGCACGTTGGGATCACGCGCGGCCTGGCGTAGGAACTGGACCACGACGTCGAAGCTTTCGAACGGGTGGTGGACCAGGATGTCCTTCTCACGGATCGCCGCAAAGCAGTCGCCGCCGTGATCTCGGATCCGCTCCGGGAACCGGGCTTCGAAGGGCGGGAACTTCAGCTCCGGCCGGTCCGCAGGGATGATCTGGGTCAGCTCGTCCAGGCCCAGCAGGCCGTCGAACACGATCACATCCTCGGGCAAGGCCTTCAGGCTTTGCAGGATGAACTGCCGCAACTCCTCTGGCATGTCGTCTTCGATTTCGATCCGGACGACAGATCCAAGGCGCCGCTGTTTGAGCCGGGCCTCGAACTCACGCACGAGATCCTCGGCCTCTTCCTCGATCTCGACGTCGGAGTCGCGGATCAGACGGAAGACGCCGTGCGCCTCCAGGTCACAGCCAGGAAACAGGTGGTCCAGGAAGAGCATGACCATGCTCTCAAGGGCGATGATCCGCCGTTCGGCCTTCCGCCGGCCGCTCCGCGCGGGGGCCAGTTCCCAGAAGCGGGCCATCTGGGCCGGAAGGGGCGCCAGGGCGTACATCTGCCGCCCGTCCGAGCGGCGCCGCAGCTTCAGCACCAGAGAGAACGCCAGGTTCGGAATGAACGGGAAGGGATGGGCCGGGTCGATGGCCAGCGGCGTCAGGACAGGGAACAACTCGGACAGGAACCTAGCTTCGAGCGCCGTGCGCTCGACGTCTGTCACCTCCGCCGCGGAAACGTAGCGAAGCCCGGCCGCGGCGAGTTCTCCGCAAAGTTCGCGCCATCGGGTCTGCTGATCGGCCATCAGGTCGGCGGCGGCCTCATTGATCCGGACCAACTGCTCGGTCGCCATGAGCCCGTCCTGGCTCAGCACGCGCACGCCTTCGCGGACCTGGGCCTTCAGCCCGGCCACGCGGACCATGTAGAATTCGTCGAGATTGTTGGCGCTGATCGCCAGGAACCGCAGCCGCTCCAGCAGGGGATGGCGCGGGTTCATGCTCTCGGCCAGGACCCGCCGATTGAAGGCCAGCCATGACAGTTCGCGGTTGAAGAACCGCGCGGGAGACGCGCCGAGCGGTTCGACAGCAGTCACAGAGGCACCCCCCACGACAGGGCTCGGGCGGGTGGTCGGCGCGGGCGTCGGCAGGTCGTCAGGCATCAGCTCCAATCTCGTGTCGCGTCAGGCGCGGCGCAAGATTGCCTTCGAATGGTTAAGGGCCTGGGAAGCGCCGTCGGGCGCGGTCCAGAACGCCTTGCCCTTTCGATACGCTTTCAGATCCCGTTTGGCTGCCTTTAGCGTCTTGGCTTCGTCCTGGGTCAATCGGGCGACCTCCAGACCTGCCGCGAAGGCCAGATCACTGGAACGCCGGCCGGCGGCCTGAACCGCGACGGTCCGGGCTACCGCCATGTCGTTCAGTGCGCCGAACTGATCCTGCAGATCGCGCAAGACGGCGACAAAGCGAGCGCGCCGCCGCGGATGTTCTGGAAAGGCGTCGCCGAAAAAGGCTGCGGCGTAGCGCAGGGACTTCGCCTTCTTGCGCAGGGTATGCCGCGCGTCGACGCCCAAAGATCCGAACTTGCGTGAGCCACGTCGCAGGCGGCGGTCCAGGCGGTCCATCAGGTGCGCGGCCAGCACGGTTGCCGGCCCCTCCCGCAGCGCGCCCTGTTCGCCGCGATCGACCTGACGCCATGCGCCGACCTCGATCCAGGCGCCCAGTTCCAGCAACATCCTTCGGAACCGGTCCGACCTCAGGGCGGCAAGGGCCCGCTCGTAGGCCTCTGCATGCGCAATTCTGACGGCGCGGTAGAAGGCGGCGCGGGCGGTGTCGGCCTCCATCTCGTCCGAAGCGCCTGCGCGCTGAAGAAATACATCTATGTCGCGGGCGGCCGAAAATTCGCCGGCCAGCCAGCGGGTTTCGGTCCGCGCCCAGTTCAGGCCTTCCGCGTCGAGCATGGCTGCGAAGACCGCCAGAGCGGCGCGCATCCTGCGCAAGCCGACACGCGTCTGGTGCAGCACCTCAGGGTTCTGCGAGCGATGCAGCAGGCGCGCATTGTTGGCGAGCTGGACCAGCGCCTCACGCGCGATGGCCTGGAACGCGTCGCCGGCGCGGGTTGTGGGTGAAATGCTGGCGCGCCGCGCCTTCATGGCCGCGACGCCATCATGCCCGGCCAAGCGGTAGCCACGTTCTGCCTTGCTCTCGAAAGCCAGGGCGATGGGCGCCTTCGCCAGTAGGTCACGCGCAAGCTCGAAGAGCGCCTCAGGCGCGCCGGAAATTAATTCCAGTTCCAGCTCGGCGACAGGCTCATGCCGACCCTCGGCTGTGATCTGGCCGGTGTCGATACTGACCTCTATCCGGGTGTCGCCTTGCGTCCATTGGTGGGTTCGGCGCTCCACCTCAACGGTGAAAGCCACGGTGACGTCCGCATCGCCGATCGCGGCCTCGGCGGGCGTTCCGACGAGGGCGACCTTGTCGAGCCCGGGACCCTGGACCTCGACCTCCCACTCGTCGCGCTGGAACAGACCCCCGTCGCCGCGATGCTTCAAGGTCTGGACGTGACGCTCTCCGTCGCTGCGGACCCGCAGGCTGAAGCCGCCGTCCCGCAGCGCATGAGTAGGCGTGTCGAAGTAGACGGCGTGCAGCACGGTGCGGGCCGCGGGCTCCGGCGCAAAGATTTCAGCCAGCGCCTCGAAGGCGCCGGGGGAAAGCTGAAACTTCAGTTCCAGTTCGGGAGCGGCCTTGGCAGGGATCCGCGCGAGCATTCCCATGTCCGGTTGCACGTGGCCCCCTGCGCCACGGACATATCACTGCCGGAAAACGAATCAGCTTGTCTATCGCGCCGCGGAATATTTCTTGATCTAGAGGTCGAGGGTTTGATTTGCCTCAAGGACCTCACGCGCAAGCACGCGGGTCACGGGCCGAAAGCCGAAGTCTCCGGCCTCGTCCAGACGCCGGACGATTTCGCCGGCCTCGGGAATGGAGCGCCCCATTCGGGTCAGCAGATAGTCGTAGACGTCGTCCGCGGGGCGGATGTTTCGGTCCCGGAAGAGTTTCGCTAGTGCGCCGCGCAGCACGGTATCGTCCGGCAGGCCAATCTCGGCGACCGGCAGGGCGTTCAGCCGTGATCTCAGGTCCGGCAGCGGGCTCCGCCACTGGGTCGGCCGGGTTCGCGCGGTGAGCAGCAGGCCGCCGCCGGTCCTCGCGGCCATGTTGATCAGGTGGAACACCGCCTCGCCGGAGGGGCGGCGGTCGGCATCTTCCAGCAGCGCCGGTCGCCCCTCGGCCCCGGCGATGTCGGGCGCGCGGATGTCGAGCACGACCGCGCCGACCCGCTCGGCCCAGGCGCGCGCCAGATGGCTCTTCCCGGAGCCTTCAGGACCGATCAGGGCCAGGCAGCCGCCGGACCAAGCCGGCCATGCCTCGATGGCCTCCGCCGCAGCGATGTTGGAAGGTCCGCGAGCGAACTCTGCGCTCGGAGACGGCCCGTTGCGTTCGAGGCCGAGGCGCAACTGGCGGGTCATGAGCGAAGGGCGCGCGCTGAGATCACGGTCCGCTTCTAGGCCGTGCAGCGGTGAGGCGCCATCATCGGCCGCGAGCTATGCCCGCGTTCCACAGGCTCAGGCGACCGGGCGCCGTCCCAGTTCCCGCGCCGAGGCCAGCGCCCAGCCTTCAGGCCTGAGCAGTTCAATGGGAGAAAAGCGCACCTTATAGGCCATTTTATCCGAACCCCGGACCCAGTACCCCAGGTAGACGTAGGGCAGGGTGGTCAGTCCCGCCTGGATCACGTGATCCAGGATGATGAACGAGCCGAGGCTGCGGCGGCCCAGGGTCGGATCGTAGAAGCTGTAGACGAGCGACAGGCCGTCGCTCATCAGGTCGACCAGCACGCAGGCGACCAGGTCGCCCGGTCCGCCATCTCCTGAACGTGTCCGGTACTCAATGATGTGCGTGCGGACGGCCGTGTCCTCGACCATGGCGACATAGTCCGGCCACGTCATTTCGGCCATGCCGCCATTGGCGTGCCGCGCGTTGAGGTAGCGTCGGAGCAGGTCGAACTGCTCCATCGTCGCTTCGGCCTCAACCAGATGGCGCTCGAGATCCTCGTTGCGCGACAAGACCTTCCGCTCGGATCTCGAAAACACATAGTCCGTCACCGGGATGCGGGCCGACACGCAGGCGGCGCAAGCCTCGCAGGCGGGGCGGTAGGCGATGTTCTGCGAGCGGCGAAAGCCGACCTGCGTGAGGCTATCGTTGACCGACGCGCCGTCGGACAGCGGGAGATGGGCGAAGACCTTCCGCTCGAACCGGTCCGCCAGATAGGGACATGGCGACGGCGCGGTCAGAAAGAACCGGAGCTGTCGGGTCGGGAAGTGCTGCGTCACGGAGTCAAAGTCGCCTTGGTCTGGTCGCCGATCGGATTAGGCGTCATGCCGCGGCGCCGCGCAAGCACTCGCTACAGACTGGGGTTCGGCGGCAGGACAGGCGCCTCGCGAAGCAGCACGATGGCAATGCGGCGATTACCGGGGAGCGTCGGGTCGTCTGGGTACAGCGGCTCGGAGCTGGCCTTGCCGGACACCTGGTAGACGCGGTCAGCCTCCACGCCGGCGCCTTGCAGCACGCGTCGCGACGAATCGGCCCGGCCGGCCGAAAGCTGCCAATCGGTCTCTGGCCGCGCGCCGCCCGCGCTGACGCTGGTGTGGCCATAGATGCTGATCCGGTTCGGCAACTGGTTGATCACCTTGGTGATCGCCCGCAGCAGCAGCTTGGCCCGGTCGTTGGGCGTCGCTGAGCCCGGGTTGAACATCGCGCGGCCCTCCTGGTCGACCAGCTGTATGCGCAGGCCCTCCGGGGTTTCGTCGATGATGATGTTCTTGGACAGCTCAGCCAGTTCCGGCATGTCCTGAAGCGCCTGCCGCAATGATTGCGCGGCCGAGGCGAAGGAGGCCTCCTCCGCCTTCTGCGCGGCTTCCATCTGGGCCTCGGCCGCCATCTCAGCGGCCGTCTTGGCTTTGGCGCCGTCCTTGGAATCGCCGTCGTTAGGGTTTCGCGATGAGGGGGCCAGCTCCTCGATGACGTCGCTGGAGCCGGCGGCTTTGGAGCCTTCCTTGCCCAGCGCCGCGCCGCCAAGGATGCCGCCCGCGCCCGACGTGGTCTCGGAGACGCTGGCCGGGGCGAAATAGTCGGCGATGCCGCGCTTCTGTTCGGGCGAAGTGGTGTTGATGAGCCACATCAGAAGGAAGAAAGCCATCATGGCGGTCACGAAGTCGGCATAGGCGACTTTCCACGCGCCGCCGTGGTGGCCGCCGCCGCCGCCCTTCTTGACCTTCTTGATGATGATCGGCCGGTCGCCACTCACCGCCATGGTTCACCCGACTTAACTCTAGTT
>JANPKX010000328.1:0-5877 GCA_031426235.1 Alphaproteobacteria bacterium
CGCGGTCACGATGATCTCGTAGAACCTTGCGCCAGGATCGTCCTTGCGCTCCAGGTCCAGCAGGATCAGCCCCTCGCGGGTTTCCCAGGCCCAACCATGGAACGCCGGCGTATCCCACCACAGGCGCTCGCCCCGCAATTCCCCGTCCAGCCGTGCTGTCTGCTCGCGACCGTCGGGCCAGCGGAACCGGTTGTGCTGGACGTAGGCGAATGGGCCGTGCTCTGGAAACTCGCACCGGACCTCGGCCTCGTGCCGATCGACGATCGCCGCCTGCTCGTCCAGGTGGGTGTAAATCCCGGTCCAGACCCCCTCGTGGCGCAGGATCGAGGGAAACACCGCCGCCAGCGCCACCCGGTTCGACACTAGCCCGCCGCCCTGTCGCGGATCGCGTCCGCGTTTTCCCAGATCTTGCCGCCCAGGTAGCGTCCGATCGACGCCGTAGCCTCCAGCACGTCCATCGTCGCGTACAGGCCCGACGAAACGTAGGGGTCACCGGCCATCAGCGCGCGGGCGTCCGCCTCGTCGGCGGCCCGCACCAGGAAGTACGATCCGACCAGCGGCTGCTTACCCGGCATGCGAAGAGGGCCCGCCAGGACGTAGCGCCGCCAGTTGAGCTCCACATGCCGCAAGTGCCCGTCCAGATGCTGCGCCCGCGCGGCGCCCGATCCCGGGCCGTCGCGGCAGGTCACCAGATAGAGCGGACTGTCGTAGCGGGGGACGGTCGGCGGCGGCTCCTCCGGCAGCATGGGCGGCCCTCTTGCAAGCGCCGGCAAACCCAGCGCAAATGATCTATTCTTATACCATTAGGGGCGGGGCGATGGCAGAGGGCAAGGGCTATTCGGAGTTCCGGACCGGCTGGCCGGTGGTGCTGGCCGCCATGCTCGGCATCGGCCTGGGGCTTTCGCCCGTGCCCTTTTACACCATCGGCATGCTGGCGCCGGAGCTGGCCCGGGAGTTCGGCTGGGCGTTCGGCGACATCATGGGCGGCCTGCCGATCATGACCTTCGCCGTTCTGGTCGCCAGTCCCGCCGTGGGGCTGCTGGCCGACCGGGTCGGCGTGCGGCCGGTGGCCCTTACGTCGGTGGCGCTGTTCGGCCTCAGCTTCATGGCCTTTGCGCTGAACCCTGGCGACATCCGCTTCTTCTATGCCAACTGGGCGATCATGGCCGTCCTGGGCGCGGGCACCCTGCCCGTGACCTGGACGCGGGCGGTGAACAACCGGTTCGAGGCGCGTAAGGGTTTTGCACTAGGCCTGTCCCTGCTGGGCACCGGGCTGTTCGGGTTCCTGGTGAAGCCGTTCACCGCCTTCATCATCGACGCCTACGGCTGGCGCGCGGCCTATCTGGCGGTGGGCGCCCTGCCCCTGGTGATCGCCCTACCCGTGGCCTGGTTCGCCTTCCACGATGTGGGCGATCGCCATCAGACTGGGGACCAGCGCCGGGCCGAGAACGCTCGCCGGGCGGACGCGACCTCGGGCCTTACCTTCGGCCAGACGCTCAGGACCTGGCGCTACTGGGTGCTTGCGGTGGCCTTCGTTCCGATCAGCTTCGCCATTGGCGGCCCGATTCCCAATATGGAAAACATCCTCAAGACGGCGGGCTTCTCCGGCGCCAACCTGGTCACCCTGGCTTCGATCATCGGCCTGTCGGTGATCGCGGGGCGCGTGATCGGCGGCTGGCTCATCGACCGCTTTTGGGCTCCAGCGGTCGCCTTTGTGTTGCTCAGCGCGCCGGCGCTGGCCTGCTGGGTCTTCGCCCACGGCCCGATCACGTTCGAAACCGCAGCGGGCTCGATCTTCCTTATCGGGTTCGCTGCGGGGGTCGAGTACGACCTGATGGCGTTCCTCGTCGCCCGCTACTTCGGGATGAAGAGCTATGGCGCGGTCTACGGCAGCCTATACGGCTTCTTCGCTCTGGGCGCCGGGATCGGCCCGGTGGTGTTCGGCCGCGCCTTCGACGCCACGGGGTCGTACGACACGCCGTTGATGCAGTCTGCCGCCATGCTGGTCGCCGGCGCGCTGCTGCTGCTTACCCTGGGCCGTTATCGGGCGTTCGGCGCAGCGGAAGAGGTGGCGGACTGACCCTTCACCCGCTCATCCCGGCGAATGCCGGGAACCAGATGGGATGGCTCCGTGCGATCTTCCATCCGCGCGGAGTCCCTCCCATAGGCCTCCAAGCCATGGGATCTGGATTCCGGCATTCGCCGGAACGAGCGGTGAGAGAGATTAGCCCTCCAGCCTGGCCGCCGTCAGCCAGCGGTCGTGGGCCTTGAGCAGACTTACGGCGCGGCGGTGAATGCTCGCCGGCTCAAGGTCACCGAACGGCTCAAGCGCGTGCGCTGGTTCGCGCCTGTGCCAGGGCGAAAACAGCCGTTCCCAACGCGCGATGCGCCAGGCGCGGACGAGGTGCGCGCCATCCCACTCCGGCGTCAGCGATACCGAGCCGAAGTTGGCCGGCGGCGGCGCCACAGCGCCCGGCGCTGTCTGAGACGCCGACGCCGCCAGCCCTCGATCCCCTAGCGCCATCGCGATCTGGCCGCCGAGTCCAGCGCCCATTGCCGTCGCGGGCCGGACACCGAGCCCGGTCAACGCCTGAGCCACCGCATCAGTCCAGTCGCCCAGCGTCGCCGGCGCGCTGGCCCAGCCCTCGGCCGAATCGCCGTGCCCCGGCAGGTCGAGCATCAGCCCGCCGCCCACAGGGTCCGACTGCCCGCCCGCGGCGTGCAGATGCAGAGCCAGCGGCTGGTCGTCAGCCAAAAGCCGCCACGCCAGCGTCTGCGACCCCACGGCTACGAACCCGCGGTCCGCGAGGTCCGGCGGGGCCCCCGCCGCATCTCCTGGATGGTCGGCGAGGTGCTGCGCGCAAGCGGCCTGGATGCCCGGCAAGGTCTCGAAGGCCCGACCCCGCCCAGTCAGCGGCGGGCGGTCCAGATGCTCTCGCAGCACGTCGAATTCGGTTGTGGCGATCAGCGCCGGCGCCCTGAGCCGCGGCAGCCAATCGTCGACCCGAAAGTCGAACGCGGCCTGATAGACCGCCCGGTAGGCGTCGCCCGCATCCAGGAGGTCCATGCAGTTGGCGTGGACGCCGTCCTTCGGCGACACCGGATAGCGCATCCGCGCAGCGGCAGCCGGCGAGCTCCAGGGGAAGAACACGACCTGTTCCTCCATCCGCGCCCACAGCCAGGCCATGTGCGAGCCATCCCAGCGCGGCTCGAACCGCGGCAGGTAGTGGGCGGTGAAGTCGGTGCGCTCGGCTTCGCTCCAGGCGGGCAGGCCCTCCAGCGCCACCGCCGCGGTCCGCTCAGGATAGAGCCCAGCGTAGGCGCAGGCGGTCGCCGCCCCGGTGTGAAAGCCGTAGAGCCCGACACGCTTCAGCCCCAGTACATCGGCCAGCCCTGCCAGATGTCGCGCGTAGTCGGCGCTGGACGGCCGCTCGCCTGGGAGGGGATCGGAACGTCCCGCCCCCGGCGTGTCGGGGGCGATGGCGCACAGGCCCCGCGCCGCGCAGGCCTGCGCCACTGCGGCAACCGCCCGAGAGGCCTGTGGCGAGCCGTGCAGCACGAACACCGCCGGGCCCTCGCCAAACCGGCGATAGAGCACCTGACGCCCTTCGACGATCGCAAAGTGCCGGGTCCCGCCCATCAGCTGGCCGCGACCCGTACCAGCGCCTTGCCCTGGTTCTCGCCCCGCATCAGTCGCGCAAACTGCTCGGCCGCGCTCTCCAGGCCCTCGCTGACGTCCTCGACGAACACCAGTCTCCCGTCCCTCAGCCAAGGCGTCGCCAGATCCGCCCATTCGGCCCAGCGCGGATAGAAGTCATAGACAACCAGTCCCAGCATCGCGGCCCGCTTGCCGATGATCATGCCGATCGGCATCTGCGCGGGCGGCGCGTCGGCGTGGTAGTGCTCGGCCATCCCGCACAGCACCACCCGGCCATAGGTCTGCAACCGCTGCATGGCGGGCATCAGAACAGAGAGGCCGACGTTCTCGAAGTGCACGCTGGGTCCCGGCGCCGTCGCCTCGGCGAACGCGGGCTGCCAACCTTCAGCCCGGTAATCGATGGCTGCGTCGAAACCGTAGGTCTCGCGCACCAGCGCGCACTTTTCCGCGCCGCCCGCGATGCCCACCGTGCGTGCGCCCAGCAACCGGGCGATCTGCCCGGCCGTCCCGCCGACCGGCCCGGCGGCCGCATCGACGGTGAAGACATCGCCAGCCTGAACCTTGGCAAGCTGCGTGACCCCCGCCCAAGCCGTAAGCCCCGGCATTCCCAGCACGCCCAGGTGCGCCGAAGGGGCCACGTCGCGGCTGACCTTGCGCGCCTCGGCGGTCGGCATCAGCCCGCGCTCCGCCCAGCCCATCTCACCCACCACGAGGTCGCCGACCGCGAACCCAGCGTCGGCCGAGCCGATCACCTCGCCCACGCAAAAGCCCGGCAGACTCTCGCCCGGAGCCGGGGCCGGCTCACCCATGTGGCGCCCGCGAAGCCGCGAGCCGATGTAGGGGTCCAGGGATTGGTAGAGCGCCCGCACCGCCAGCCGCCCGGCAACCGCGTCCGGTTCGGCCCGTTCGACGATCTCGAAGTCGTCCGCGCCGGGCAGCGCCGCGACCGGACGCCTCAGCACGACTTCGCGGACGCGGGTCATGCCTCGATCACCTCGACCAGGGTCCCGTCCGGGGCCCGCAGCGTCCCCGCCCGCCGACCGTCGTAGACCGGACCGTCCCGCACTGCCGGGGGCGAGATCCAATCGCCCACGATGGCGTCGAACGCCGGATGCAGCAGGCTGGTCATGGCGATGCCCGGCGGCAGGGCGTCCGCCGCACCCGGCCGCGCCGTGGCGCCCTGCGGATACTGGTCGAACTCCAGGAAGCAATCGCGCTCGTGAATGCCCGTCGCCAGTCGGTGCTTGGCGTCGTCGGCCATCCCGAAGGCCTTGTTGATCATCGAGTAGACGATCTCCATCTCGCGCCCGGCCTTGATCCCCAACGTCTCGTCAAACCAGCGCATCGAGGCGCCCATGTCCGAACAGGCCATCACGAGGATGAACAGCTTGTCGATCAGGCTCGCCGCCCGCGGCAGGTCATAGTCCTGCAGGTCGGAGCGGATCTGGGTCAAATAGACGATCTCGTCGTCGGGCCCACGCACCTGCATCGGGAAGATCGCGGGCAGGCCGTCCAATTGCTTGGGGGGCCCGATGATCTCGAACGGCGAGACTTCCATCCGCGCATTCACGGCCAGCGTGTCCTGCACGCAGATCTCGATCGCCGCCCAGCCATAGGTGCGCAAGGGTCGGTAGTCCGCCGGGACCTCGCCCTCCACGAACCGGATAAACACCTCCGCGCCCGAGGCCGGTTGCAGGACGGCGTAGGCCCGCCCGGCGCTGGCTGGCGCGCCCCAGCTGGCGGCCAGGCTGGCGGGCACGGCGCCCTGCTCCACGACCCGGTAATCCAGCCACCGCACATAGCGGTCCGCCGCGCCCTGGGCGTCCGGCGTCGTCAGGGTTGCGGCGCGCAGCAGCTTCATCACTTGTCCCCGGGGCTGATCCGCGAAATGGTATAGACTTATACCATTTGCTGTCGAGAGGCCCCGAGATGCCCGCCTACATGATCGTCACCGCCAAGCTCAGCGACCGCGACGCCTTCATCGCCGGCTACGGCAAGGCCGCCGCTGAGTTACTGCCGAAGTTCGGCGGCCGCTACGTCCTGCGCGGGCCCGGCGCGATGCTCCTGGAAGGCGACTTCGGCGACGGGGCCTCGATGGTCATCTCCGAATGGCCCGACAAGGCCGCGGCGCTCGCCTTTTGGAACAGCCCCGAATACGCCGAGGCGCGCAAGCTGCGCGAGGGGACCGCCGAGGTGCAGGTGCTGCTGATCGAGGCGCC
>JANPKX010000329.1:0-6957 GCA_031426235.1 Alphaproteobacteria bacterium
CCTTCGCCGGATACGGAAATCCCGAAGACTTCAAATTCATCCCGGGCGCCGGCAACACCGGGATGCCGGGCCGCGACCGGCGCAAGGCCAGCGCGCCGCCGGCGGATCAGGCGCCCTTCGGCGAACTGGTCGCCTGGGACCCCGTTTCCGGCAAGGCGCGCTGGCGGGTTCGCCTGCCGCAGGCCTGGCGCAGCGGGGTGCTGGCGACAAGCGGGGATCTGGTATTCCACGCCGCCGGCCACGAGTTCATGGCCTTCGACGCCGATACCGGCAAGGTCCTGTGGCGCTATGACACAGGCGCCAGCCCCATCGCGGCGGCATCCAGCTATGCGGTCGATGGCGAGCAATATGTCGCCCTGATGGTCGGCTTCGGCGGCGCCTTTGCCATAGGGGGCGACCAGCCGCGCCGGCGCGGCCGTCTCCTGGTGTTCAAGCTGGACGGCAAGGTCGCGCCCAAGCCCTATCCCGCGCCGGTGACGCCGCCGCCGCTGGACCTGGCCGCGGCCATGCCCTCGGCGGGCGAGGTGGCCGCCGGCGGCGCGCTTTACGGCCGGTTCTGCGGCGCGTGTCACGGCGGGGGCATTTTCCTGCCCGACCTCAAACGCTCGCCCGCCATCCTCGACCGCGACGGCTTCAAGGCGATCGTCGTCGATGGCGCGCTGAAAGCCCACGGCATGGCCCCGTTCCGCCGGTTCTTCGACGAGGCGGCTGCGGAGGACCTGCGCGCCTTCCTGCTCGCCGAGGCGCGGAAGCCGCCCGAGGCGCCGATGGAGGCCAGCCACGCACAATAGGGCTACGGCATCGTTTGGCCGCGTTCTGCGCTATGGAATGCACCGTGACCGACGAAACGACCGCCCTTGACTGAGCCCCGCCCCGATCGGCCCGCGCGCGCGCGCCGCCTACGGCTGGCCCTGGTGCTGGTCGGCATCGTCCTGGCCCTGAGCGCAGGGCTGAGCTGGTTGAACCGGCGGACCCTGGCCCGTGAGGCCTTGACCGGCTGGCTCACCGCGCGAGGTATCGCCTCGGAGGCGGAAGTATACGCGGTGGGTCCGACGACCTTCGCCGCGCGTCTGCGGATCGGCGACCCGGGCGCTCCGGACTTCAACGCCGAACGGGTCGAGGTGCGCTATCGGGCGCGCCTGTCAGGGCTTGAGATCATCTCCGTCACCCTGACCAAGCCTGTGCTGCGTGCGAGCCTGAAGGGCGGCCGGTTCAGCGTCGGCGCATTGGATCCCATTGTCACCGAGATGCTGCGCCGCCCCGCGCCGCCCAAGGCGCCCCGATTTGTGGTCGAGGGGGGGCGTCTGCTGCTGGGGACGGAGGCCGGGCCGGTCGACCTTACCGCCGATGCGGTGATGGCCGACAATCGCCTGGTCTCGCTCCGCGCCTCCACCGCGCCGATGCGCCTGAAGCGGCCCGGATTGGATGTGGCGGCGGGCGCCGGCGCGCTGACCCTGGTGACACGTGGGGGCCGCATGGACCTCTCGCTGACCGCGCCCATCGCCGTTGCAACCGCGTCCGGGAAGACGGGGGCTGTGAGGCTCCGCGAGGCCCGGGCCACGCTGACCGCCGAGGCGCCCTATCCTGACCTGGCCCGCGCTTCGCTCTCCGGCCCGCTGAGCGGACGTGTTCAGCTGACGGCGGGGCGGGTGGAGAGCCAGGGTCGCAGCCTGGACGGGGTGGACATGGCGGCAGCGTTCCGCGGCCAGGTACGCGGTGGGGTTTCCGACCTTGCCCTCTCCGGGTCCGCCACGGCCGACCTGCTCGCGCGGACGGGCGCGGCGGCGGGGCTGGCCAGCGGACGTCTGCGCGTCACGGCGTCGGCGCCGGACCTGCGGTGGACGCGGCGTGGCGGGGACGAGGTCGCGGGAACCGCACGCATCGGGGCTGACCTGGATCGCGTGACAGCCGCCGCGCTACGGCTCAGCGCCCTGAGCCTGTCGGCGGCGGGACCGGTAAGCGTGGCGCAGACCAAGGTCACGACGGACCTCATGCTCACAGCGCGAGGGCGAGGGGCCTGGGACGGCCTGGGAGCTCCAGCTTCAGCAGACGCTCCGGAGATGCTGGCGCTGAGAAGGGCGGCGCGGAGCTTCGCATTCACCGCGGCTGCCGTGAAACTCCAGGTGGACGACGGCGTAGCGGTCGGCCTCCCGCAGCCGGTACGACTGGTGAGCGACAGCGGCGTGGCGGCGAGCTTGTCTGGCGCACGGGGACAGCCCGTTGTCGGGCCGGGCGGCGGGGCCTTCCAGTTCACGGCGGTCGGGGGCGGCTTGCCGCGCCTGGATGCCGACGTCAGCCGCCTGACGCTGAGCGACGACGGCGCGATCGCGGAGGGCCGGGTGCGGGTCGCCGGATCGTTCGGCGTCGTCCGCGATGCTGACCTCGACGCCTCAGGCCAGCTGCGGATCGGCGGCGGGGATGTGAGCTTCGCAGGCGCACGCTGCGCGGCAGTGAACGTCCGGCGGCTTGAGTTCGGCGTCAACGATATCGAAGCCCTGGCGGGCCGCCTGTGCGCCGTCCGCTTCCGGATGCAGGACGCCGGCTGGAGCCTGGCGGCGCGAGCCGAGGGCCTCTCGGCCGCTGCGCCTTTCGCCCAGGTGCGGGTCGATCGCGGCGCGCTCGACCTGACCGCGGGTCCAGGCCTGGGCGGCCTCGCGTTGAAAGCACGGATAGGCCAGGGGCGGCTGTCGGATAGCTCGCCCCAGCCCCGGTTCAGCCCGGTGACCCTGGGCGGTGATGTGACGCTCGGCAACTTCCTGTGGCGCGCGGACCTGAGCGCCCGGCAGCCTGGCGGCGGGGAGATCGGGCGGGCGCGGCTCGCGCACGACATGGACTTGGGCGTCGGCTTCGTCGTGCTCGACACTGGACTGCTGACCTTCAAGTCAGAGGGTTTGCAGCCAGGCGTGCTCGCGCCAGCCGCTGCCGCGCTGGGATCGCCTGTGACGGGCGCGGTACGCTTTCAGGGCCGGTTCGACTGGGCGCGGGATGGCGCCAGCAGCCAGGGCTCGCTCAGTATTCCGGGGCTCGATTTCCAGAGCGCCGCCGGCGCGGTGACTGGCCTGAAAGGCGAGGTCGTCTTTTCCAGCCTCGCCCCGCTGGTCGCCGCGCCTGGTCAGCGGCTGGATATCGCGAGCATCGCCGGCATCGTGCCGATCACCGATCTGCACGCCCGCTTCGAACT
This sequence comes from Alphaproteobacteria bacterium, assembly GCA_031426235.1. Taxonomy (GTDB): domain Bacteria; phylum Pseudomonadota; class Alphaproteobacteria; order Caulobacterales; family Caulobacteraceae; genus Phenylobacterium. The sequence continues at coordinate 3,182 of JANPKX010000329.1, forward strand.
GGCCGAAAACCTGCTGAAGATCGCGGGCGGCGAGGCCGTGGTCGGCGGCGGCAAGGTGCGGGTCGAAAGTCTGGAGTATCCGCTGACGGCCGGCGCGGCGATGCGCGGGCGCCTAGTCTTCGACGGAGTCCAACTGCACGACCTCGTGGAGGCCTCGCCCTTCGGCGACAAGGTCGAGTTAGACGCGCGGGTCAGCGGCCGCGTCGGCTTCGAAGCCTTGGGCTCCAAGGTGCGCATCACGGGCGGCGAGTTGAAGGCGATCCAGCCGGGACGGATCTCGATCGATCGCGCCGCTCTCACCGGTGTGAAGGCTGAAGGCGCCGTCAGTGGCCCTGCCGGCGTCGACAAGGCTGTCGACGAGGTCATCGATCCCAATGTGACCTTCACAGACTTCGCCTACCAAGCCATGGAGAACCTCGCCTTCGACACCCTGACCGCCACCCTGGCCAGCCGGGACGACAGCCGCCTGGGCGTGCTGTTTCACATCGTGGGCAAGCACGATCCGCCGACGCGCCAGCGGATACGGCTCAGCGTGCTGGATCTGATACAGCGGCGGTTCCTGGGTCGCACCCTGCCGCTGCCGTCGGGCACCGGGGTGAACCTGACGCTCGACACCAGCCTGAACCTGGATGACCTCCTGGCCGACTATGCGGAATATCAGCGCGCCCGCGCCGGTTCAGCTACGGTTCAGCCGTGATGCCCTAAAGTCAGATCATGAGACCGGAGACCCAACCATGAGATCCCCGCTGACCGCATTGGCCCTGGCGGTCCCGCTGTTTGCGGGCCTGGGCGGGTGCACCCCCACGGTACGGGTCGAAGTCGCCCCGATCACCATCTACGCCAAGCTGGACGCGAATGTCCGGCTACAGCTGGACGAGGACGTCAAAGCCTTGATCCAGAAGAACCCGAACCTGTTCTGAGGAGGGCAGGATGATGCAACGCGATTTCTTCAACGTGGGCGCCGCCGTGATGGCCGCGCTGATCGCCGCTCCGGTCGTGGCGGTCGCCATGGACGCCAAGTCAGCCGTCGACGCCGCCAAGGCTCAAGGCGTCGTCGGTGAGCAGGCGGACGGCTTCCTGGGCTTCGTCAAGGCCTCACCCGACACCGTGCTCAAGGCCGCAGTCGACGAGATCAATGAAGGCCGCGCCGCGCTCTACCGCCAGACCGCGGCCAAGAACGGCGTGCCCGTCGAGGCCGCCGGCGCCGCGGCCTACACCCAGGTGGTCCAGACCCGCCTGAAGCCCGGCGAATTCTACAAGCCGGCCAATGGCGGCTGGGTTCGGAAATAGCCTGACAGCCGGCGGTCTCGGCTTCTCCGCGGCCACCGGCACCGCGACCTCGTTGCGCCGCAGCGGGGGCTGGGTCCAGGTCGGATCGTAGAACCACACCACCGGTGGCCCGGTTACGGTCCAGCCGGCGCGTGCGACCGCCGACGTCAGGGCCCTGGTCTGGGCGGCGACGGCGCCGCGACCCGCCAGACCGGAGAACCGCACCACGGCGAAACGCTGAGGCGGCAGTTCCACGAGCGTGACCTCGGGGTTGTTCGGCCTTGGCAGGGTCTGAAGCGTGTACCCGGCCGGCATGAAGAACTGCACGCGCCAGCCTTCCGGGCCCTGAGCGGATTGGGCGACCGGAGCGGTCATGGCGATCGTTTGGCCCTTGGCCGGCGTCTGCGCCACAGGGGCGGTCATGGCGATGCTGGCGCGGCTCTGGTTCGCGCCGAAGATATAGCCGGCGATCGCCTGGAAGCCCTTGTTGCGCGCGCTGACCTCGTCGCCGCGGACCACGGTTTCGGCGGCGACACGCGAGCCGTATTGGCGCAGTTCGACCACACCCGACTTCTGCAGCATCGTGTAGCGGGGCTGCTCGGTGGCGGCGCGCGCCAGCCCGGGTGCAAAGAGCGGCCCCAGGGTGGCCATGACCACGGCGCTGAGTTTCAAGATGGACATCGCAAGCTCCGGGTCATCCGCCGACCGCGCCGCGGATGGCGGCCAGCCCCGGGAGGATGTGCAGTCCAGGTAGGGCGAACGCTCTCAGCCCCGAGCAAGCCCCTCCTGCCCACAACTCGACGCGCTCAGGAAGGCTCTGCCGCAGCAGCGCCAGGTCGCGCCGCGCCGCAGCGGCGCCGAACATGGCCGAGAACGACAGCGCCACGACGTCGGCATTGTGGGCCGCGGCGGCGCGAACGATGTCCTGCGACGGGGTCTCGACGCCCAGCGGCAGGCAGGCCGCGCCGTCGAGCCGCATCATGCACTCCGCCATCAAGAGGCCGAGCACATGCGGCTCGCCGGGGAGGGTCGTGAGCAGGATCCGCGGTCCGCGCCCCGAGGCGCCAGAAACCCGCTCCAGAGCGCCGCGGAGCACCCGTACCGTCATCTCGGTGAACAGATGCTCCTCGAACACCTCCAGTCGTCCCGCGACCCATTCGTCGCCGACGAGCACTGCGAGGGGCGCGATATTGTCCAGGACAAACCGCTCAAGTCCGTGGGCGTAGAGGGCGCCGATCATGTGCGCGCGGAGCCCGTCCACATCGCGTGACCTCAGGAGGCCAAGCGCCTCCCCCGTCCAGGTCGAGCCTTCGTCCTGCACGGCGGCCGGCACGCTGAGGCGGGCGTGAAGCGCCGCCAGGTCGAGTTGCACCAGCTTCGAAGGCCGGACGCCGTGGTCGATGAGGATCCGGATCAGCCTGAGCTTTTCCACCTGATCCAAGGGGTAGACACGGTTGCCATGGGGGTCGCGCAGCGGCGCCGGGAACCCATACCGGCGTTCCCAGGCTCGCAAGGTGTCCTTAGCGATCCCAGTCCGGCGCTCCGCTTCGGCCATGCTGGCCACGGCGGGCCCAACGTTGGCGGTTTCCAAGGGCGTGTCCATATTGTCCTGGACAATATGTCATGGCTTGAAGACGGTCATCAATCGGTTTGATGGTGAGGTTGTAATGGATTCGGCGGAGTCCGATCCGGGCGTCTGGAGCACAGCCATGGCGCTGTTGGCTCAATATGGCGACGACGCTGAAGTGATCGCGGTCCTGCGCGCCGCGGAGTATGCCGCCATGAGCGATCTTGAGGGTCTCGCCCAATGGGACCGTATCATCGCCTGCCTGGCAGAGCTGTCCGAATCGGGCGCCCCTGCCGGCCAGGTCAACTGACCCGGGTCAGCCTCGCGCTTTCCGCTCGCGGCGACGTCGGGTCAGGATGTGCTCCGTGTAGCCGTTGGGCTGGGCGCGACCGTCGAAGACCAACTCCAGGGCCGCCTGATAGGCAATGCTGTCCGGACTGCCGTCCATCGGGGCGTAGAAGGGATCATCGGCGTTCTGGCCATCGACCACCTTGGCCATCCGGGCGAAGGTCTCGCGCACCTGAGCTTCGGTGCAGACGCCATGGTGCAGCCAGTTGGCGATGTGCTGGCTAGAGATGCGCAGGGTCGCGCGGTCTTCCATCAGGCCGACGTCGTGAATATCCGGCACCTTGGAACAGCCCACGCCCTGGTCGATCCAGCGGACGACGTAGCCCAGGATGCCCTGGGCGTTGTTGTCCAGTTCCTGCTGGATGTCGGCCGCGTTCCAGTTCGACTTCGCCAGCGGCGGCGTCAGCAGTTCGTCCAGCCCGGTCCGGTCGTCGCGCGGGATCGCGGCCTGGAGGGCCGGCACGTCGACCTCATGATAGTGCAGGGCGTGCAGTGTCGCCGCGGTCGGCGAGGGCACCCAGGCGGTGCTGGCGCCCGACCGGGGATGGCCGATCTTGGCGGCCAGCATGGCCTGCATCATGTCGGGCGCCGC
>JANPKX010000330.1:0-1916 GCA_031426235.1 Alphaproteobacteria bacterium
GTCGAGGCCATGCGCCGCGGCCAGTTCGCCGACATGGCCGACACCCAGCGCGAGATGGCGCAGACCATGGGCGAGTTCGAGCAGAGCATGGCGGACGTGGGCGTCAACCTGAACCCGCCGATGACCTATCTGTCCGACACCCCGCCGCCGGACCTGCCCACGCCCGCGCCGAAGCCTGCGCGCAAACCCCGCGGCAGGAAGGCGGCCGGCGCCATCGCGGAGGCGCCTGGCGTCGACACCCCCCGGCCCCGTAAGCCGCGCGCCTCCAAGGCCGCCAAGGTTGTCGAGACCGGGACATGAGCCACCTCGACCCGGACGACTCAGAGATCGAGGCCTCGCGCGCACCGCTGCTGGATCATCTCGTTGAACTGAGGTCGCGGCTGATCATCTGCGTGGTCGCCGTGGTCGTCGGGTTCCTGGTCTGCTTCTGGTTCTCGCCTCAGATCTACACCTTCCTGCTCTATCCCTTTCAGATGGCGACGCAGATCTATGCAGCCACCAAGGGCGGTCACACGGCGGCCGGCGCATTTGATGTCCTGTTTGTGTTGATCGGCCTGAAGGAGGCGCCGCCGGCGACGGAGGCCCTGCGGCTGATGTTCACCGCGCCGCTGGAGTTTTTCTTCACCAAAATGAAACTCGCCGGCTTCGGCGCCGTCGTACTGAGTTTCCCGGTCTTGGCCTGGCAGGTCTACGCCTTCGTGGCGCCCGGCCTCTACAAGCGCGAGCGCTTCGCCTTCCTGCCCTTCCTGATTGCCGCGCCGCTGCTGTTCACCCTGGGCGCCGCGCTGGTCTATTACCTCATCCTGCCGTTCGTCCTGTCGTTCTCCTTGAGCCAGCAGATCATCGGCGCCGGCATCGCCGTCGAGCTACTGCCCAAGGTCTCCGACTACCTGACCCTCGTCACGACCCTGCTGCTGGCGTTCGGCCTGTGTTTCCAGCTGCCGGTGGTGCTGACCCTGCTGGGCCTGGCGGGGATCGTGAACTCCGAGATGCTGTGGAAGGGGTGGCGCTATGCCGTGCTGGCTGTGGTGGTGGTAGCCGCCATCGTCACGCCGCCCGACCCGATCAGCCAGCTGCTGCTCGCCGGGCCCATCATCCTGCTCTACTTCGTCTCGGTCGGGTGCGTGAAGCTGATCGAACTGCGGCGCAAGAAGGATGACTCAGGGACGGACGTCGTCGCGGCCTGACCCCGCGCGGCGCCGCACCTTCAGGCATTCGGTCGGACACGCGGGATCAGAGGGTTGGCCCTGGCGCCGACGCGCTCTAGAGAAACCCGGCTAACCCTCAGCGGACCCCATGCACGACATCCGAGCCATCCGAGAAACCCCTGAGCTTTACGAGAAAGCCTGGGCGGGGAAGGGCTCGCCCGGGCGGGTGGCGGATATCCTGAAGCTCGACGCCGCCCTGCGTGCGGCCCAGACGGCTGGGCAGGCCGCCCAGGCCGAGCATTACGAGGCCGAACGCGCCGCTTCGGAAGCCCTGCAAGATATCCTGGCCTCGCTGCCCAACATCCCCGCGCTGGACGTGCCGATCGGCGCCGATGAGCACGGCAATGTCGAGGTGCGGCGATGGAGCGTACCGTTCGCGATCTCCAATCCCCGCGACCACGTCGACCTGGGCGAGGCGTCCGGCCTACTGGACTTCGAGGCCGCCAGCCGGATGAGCGGCGCGCGGTTCACCGTCCTTAAGGGTGCATTGGCGCGGCTCGAGCGTGCCTTGGGCCAGTTCATGCTGGACCTCCAAACCCGCGAGCATGGCTATCTGGAAGTCTCCCCGCCGCTGCTGGTCAACGACGCGGCCGCCTATGGCACTGACAAGCTGCCGAAATTCGCCGAGGACCTGTTCCAGACCACCGATGGCCGCTGGCTGATCCCCACCGCCGAGGTGCCGCTGACCAGTCTGGTGATGGACCAGAT
>JANPKX010000331.1:0-2165 GCA_031426235.1 Alphaproteobacteria bacterium
CGGTGCATCATCATTTCGAACAGCTCGGCTGGGCCGAATCGACCGTGGTGATCCGCTTCTGGATCGTCTCGATCGTGCTGGCGCTGATCGGACTGGCAACGTTGAAGGTGCGATGACGCGGCGATGATCGTCTCTCCCGCCTTTGCCGGAAAACGATACGCGGTGCTGGGTCTGGCGTCCGGCACCTCGGAAGGCGTGCAGGGGATGCTCGTCTTCATGATCCTCTACATGATCGACGTAACGGGCTTCTTCGCCTGCCTGGCCGCACTTTCACGCGGCGGGCGGTCGATGGAGACCATCGACGACATGGCGGGCCTCATCAAGGAACGCCCGGCTATCGCCCTGGCCATGACGGTCTTCGCCTTGTCGGCCCTGGGCCTGCCCCCGTTCTCGGGCTTCTTCGCGAAGATCTATGTGTTTCGCGCCGCGCTGGACGCGGGCTTGTGGGGTCCGGCGGTGATCGGGCTCGTCGGCTCGGTCGTGGCGGCCTTCTACTATCTGCGCCTGATCAAGGTGATGTGGTTCGACGGCAGCGCCGGCGCCACCGATGCGCCCCCCGGCGAGGCCCGCGTGATCGCGCTGACCTCGGCGGTGTTCGCCTTCCCCGTCGTGATCGTGGCCCTCTACTGGCTGAACGACTCGGCCGCCACGGCTGCCCAGTCCCTGGGTCTGGTCTGATCACCGCGCCTCCGATCGAAGCCCACGACGAGCTCGACTCCACCAACGCCGAGGCGCGGCGGCGCGCCGAGGCAGGGGAGGGCGGCCCTCTCTGGATCACGGCCGCGGTACAGACGGCGGGGCGCGGGCGTCGGGGCCGCGCGTGGTCTACGGCCCGCGGGAATCTCGCCGCGACCCTGCTGATGACCACGGACCGGCCACCGGCTGAGGCGGCGCAGGTCTCGTTCGTCGCGGCCCTGGCGGCCTGCGACCTGGCGGATGCCTGCCTGGGCGCGGGCGCGGCGCGGCTGAAGTGGCCCAACGATGTCTTGGTCCGCGGCTCCAAGGCGGTCGGCATCCTGGTCGAATCCGGAACCCGAACGGACGGGCGGCTCTGGCTGGCGGTCGGCATCGGCGTCAACCTCGCTCTTGCGCCGTCCGACGTCGAACGACCCGCCGCCGCCTTCGCCGATCACATGAGCCGGCCACCGCCGGAGCCGCTCGCCGCGCTTCAAGTGTTGTCCGAGGCGTTCGAGCGCTGGCGCATGCTGTGGGCGACCCAGGGGTTCGCGCCCATCGCCGCAGGCTGGACCTCTCGGGCGACCGGGCTAGGCCAGCGGTGCGAGGCGCGGCTGCCGAACCGCACGCTCAGCGGCGTCGCCGAGGGCCTCGATGCAGACGGGGCGCTACGGCTTCGGCTGGACGGCGGCGGCCTGGAGCGCATAACGGCGGGCGACGTCTTCTTCGGAGAGACCTGAGATGCTGCTGGCGATCGAGCAGGGCAACACCAACACGCTGTTCGCCGTGCATGACGGCGAGAGCTGGATCGCCCAGTGGCGGGCGGCGACCCATTCCACGCGCACGGCCGACGAGTACGCGGTCTGGCTGTCGCAACTGCTGGCCATGGCCGGACTCAGCATGGGCGCATTCAACGCCTGCATCGTCTCCAGCGTGGTGCCGCAGTCGATCTTCAACCTGCGCAACCTGGCCCGCCGGTATCTCAAGGTCGAGCCGTTGGTGATCGGCGAGAACGTCGACCTCGGGATCCCGATCCGGATCGACAAGCCGTCGGAGGCGGGCGCGGACCGGCTGGTCAACGCCATCGGCGCCCATGTCGTCTACCCCGGCGCCCTCATCGTGATCGACAGCGGCACAGCCACCACCTTCGACGTGATCGGGGCAGATGGGGGTTTCGATGGCGGCGTCATTGCGCCAGGGATCAATCTGTCGATGGAGGCGTTGCACAATGCGGCGGCCAAGCTTCCGCGGGTCGCCATCCAGAAACCACAGCGCGTTGTGGGCAGCGATACGGTAGGAGCCATGCAGTCCGGGGTTTTCTGGGGCTACATCGCACTGATCGAGGGTCTGATCACCCGCATCAAAGGTGAGCGGGCTGAACCGCTCACCGTCGTGGCGACCGGGGGCGTGGCCTCTCTGTTCCATGGCGCGACCACAAGCATCGACCATTTCGACCCTGACCTGACCATTCGCGGCATGCTGGAAATCTG
>JANPKX010000332.1:0-2583 GCA_031426235.1 Alphaproteobacteria bacterium
CCTGCCGCCCTCCGCCGCCGAGCCCATGCCGGCCTTCATCGGCGATCTGGAGACGCAGATGGTGGCCGGTTCAGGCCACTGGACGCAGCAGGAAAAGCCGGCGGACGTGAACCGCATCATCCTGGACTGGCTGGACCGACGGTTCCCAACGTAAAAGGCCTCATGGAACGCTATGCCCCGCCGCCGTCATTCTCCGCCAGCACCGGCCGGCGTGGCCTCTTTCGTGACAACGAGCCGTTCGCCTCGGGCTGGCTGTCCACCGGCGGCCCGCACGAGATCTTCTACGAGGAGTGCGGCAATCCGAAGGGCAAGCCTTGCATCATCCTGCACGGCGGGCCGGGCGGGGCGATCAATCCGACCATGCGGCGGTTTTTCGATCCGTCGGCGTGGCGCATGGTCCTGTTCGACCAGCGCGGCTGTGGCAAGAGCCGGCCCAACGCCAGCCTCGACGACAACACCACCTGGGCGCTGATCGACGATATCGAGCGCCTGCGCGAACACCTGGGCATCGAGCGCTGGTGCGTCTTCGGGGGATCCTGGGGCTCCACCCTGGCGCTGGCCTACGCCATCAAGCATCCGGAACGGGTCGAAAGCCTGGTGCTGCGCGGCGTCTTCCTGCTGACGGAGCGCGAACTCCGCTGGTTCTACCAGGACGGGGCCTCGATGCTGTTCCCGGACGCCTGGGCCAGGTTCTGCGCGCCGATCCCGCCCGGAGAACGCGGCGACATGATCGGCGCCTACCACAAGCGGCTGACCCACCCCGACCGCCGGGTGCAGGCCGAGGCGGCGGCGGCCTGGAGCCAGTGGGAGGGCGACACGATCTCGATCCGCGGGCCTGAGGCGCGACCCTCCAAATTCAACGAGATCGACTTCGCGATCGCCTTCGCCAGGATCGAGTGCCACTTCTTCGCCAACGGGGGATTCTTCCCCGAGCACGATTGGCTGATCGCCAACGCGGGCAAGCTGGCGAACATCCCCGGCTGGATCGTCCAAGGCCGCTTTGACGTGGTCACGCCCATGGACAGCGCCTGGCGGCTGAAGGGCGCCTGGCCGAGCGCGCGGTTCGAGATCGTCTGGGACGCCGGCCACGCCTCGACCGAGCCCGGCATCATCGACGCCCTGGTGCGGGCGACGGATCAGGCGCTGCGGGTGTGAACCGCCCGCCCGGCTAGACGAAGGTGCCCTTGCCGCTCGTCACCTCTGCGTAGCGGTGGACCCGGACCGACTGCACCAAGCCGAAGCCGATCATCACCGTCAGCATCACCGTGCCGCCATAGCTCAGCATGGGCATGGGAACGCCCACCACCGGCGCCAGACCCATCACCATGGCGCCATTGATCATCACATAGAGGGTGAAGGTGGCCATCACGCCCGCGGCCGCGAGGCGGCCGAAGTGGCTGTGGCTGAGATAGGCGGCGCGCAGACCCATAAAGATCGCCGCCGCGTAGAGGATCAGCACCGAAACGCAGCCTACGAAGCCGAACTCTTCGGCCAGGGCCGCGAAGGCGAAGTCGGTCTGTTTCTCGGGCAGGAAGTTGAGCTGGCTCTGCGAACCCAACCCATAGCCCTTGCCGAGCAGCCCGCCGGACCCCAGGGCGATCATCGACTGCAGGATGTGATAGCCCGAGCCGGACGGATCGCTCTCCGGATCGAGGAAGGTGAGCACGCGCTGGCGCTGATAGTCGTGCATTCCGAACAGCACGAAGGGTGGAATGACGGCCAGCGCACCGACGACTGCGGTGGCGATGACCTTCCAAGACAGGCCCGCCAGGACGACGATCGCACCACCGGTCATGGCGATCAGCATGGCCGTGCCCAAATCCGGCTGATGAGCCACCAGCAGCACAGGCACGCCGATCATCGCCGCCGGGATCAGCAGCCACCAGGACAACTTCGCCCGCTGCGCCGGCGCGCCGTGATAGAGGCGCGCCAGCGCCAGCACGATGCCGAGCTTGATCACCTCCGAGGGCTGGAAGCTGAACGAACCGATCGACAGCCATCGCTGCGCGCCCAGGCGAACGTCGCCCACCGCCTCCACCGCCACCAGCAACAGCACGCCGAGGCCATAGGTCGGATAGGCCAGGGCGAACCAGACCCGGACATCGATCAGCGCCAGCCCGATCATCAACACGAGGCACATGGCGAAGCGGACGGCATGGTTGGCTGCCCAGGGCGTCCAGGACGAGCCGGCCATTGAGAACAGCATGACCGATCCCGCGCCGGCGATCAGGCAGAGAACCAGCACGAAGACCCAGTCGATCTCCGAGAACTTCACGATCAGCCGGCCGCGTTCGCCGGGGCGGGTAAGGGCGGATACGGTCATACGTGGGGCGCTTCCTTGAACGGCGCACGCGCGCGGATCGGGCTGGCGACCTTCGGCGGGCTGTCCTCGGTCGGAAGCTCGGGGGGAAGGGTGGGCAGCGGCGTCGGGCTTTGGACGCGCCGCATCACCTCCGGATCCTTCAGCAGCACGGTGCGCATGATCTCCCGCGCCCGTGGGGCGGCGGCGGCGGCGCCGAACCCCCCATACTCCACCAGCACTGCGATGGCGTACTTCGGATCGTCGAAGGGCGCGTAGGCCAC
>JANPKX010000333.1:0-3653 GCA_031426235.1 Alphaproteobacteria bacterium
TCTGCACCGTCGAGGCCATGCCGCTGAGCCGCGAGGTGGAGTTCCTGGCGGTGGACGAGATCCAGCTCTGCGCCGACCCGGAGCGCGGCCACGTCTTCACCCACCGGCTGCTGCACGCGCGCGGCCGGGGCGAGACCATGCTGATGGGCGCGGGGACCATGGCGCCCCTGGTGCGCCGCCTGTTGCCGCACGCCGAGATCGAGACCCGCGACCGGTTCTCGCAGCTCACCTGGTCGGGATCGAAGAAGCTCACCCGCCTTCCCCGCCGGTCGGCCGTGGTCGCATTCAGCGCCGAGCAGGTCTATGCGATCGCCGAGTTGATCCGCCGCCAACGCGGCGGTGCGGCGGTGGTGATGGGCTCACTCAGCCCGCGGACCCGCAACGCCCAGGTCGCGCTCTACCAGTCCGGCGAGGTGGACTTCCTGGTCGCGACCGACGCCATCGGCATGGGCCTGAACATGGACGTCGATCATGTGGCCTTCGCAGGCCTTCGCAAGTTCGACGGCAGGCGGACCCGGCATCTGTTCGCGCAGGAGATCGGCCAGATCGCCGGCCGGGCGGGTCGCTATCAGACCAATGGCACCTTCGGCGTCACCGGCGAGGCGGACGACCTCGACCCAGACCTGGTCGAGGCCGTGGAGAACCACACGTTCGAGGCTGTCCCCGGCGCCGAGTGGCGCAACGCCAAGCTCGACTTCGCCGCCCTGCCCGTCCTGATGGCCTCGCTGGCCCAACTTCCTCAGCGGCAAGGCCTGAAGCTGGCCGCCGAGGCGCTGGACGAGAAGACGCTCCGGACCCTGGCCGAGGATCCGGTGATCCAGACGCGCACTCGCGACAAGACCAACCTGATGCGCCTGTGGGACGTCTGCCAGACCCCCGACTTCCGCAAATCCTCACCCGACGAGCACGCGGCTCTGGTCAGGGCGTTCTTCCTGCAGCTCACCGAGAAACGCCGCCGCATCAGCGACGACTGGACCCAGCGCCAGTACGAGCACCTGGACCGCACCGACGGAGAGATCGACACCCTGGCCCAGCGGCTGGCCTCGGTGCGCACCCTCGCCTACGTCGCCAACCGCCCAGACTGGCTGGCCGATCCCGCGGAGTGGCAGGGGCGGACCCGGGTGCTGGAAGACCGACTTTCCGACACCCTCCACGAAAAGCTGATGGCCCGCTTCGTCGACCGCCGGACCAGCGCCCTGATGCGCGGCTTGAGGGTGCGCGAGGACATGCTGGCGGGCCTGGCCTCGGACGGCTCGGTGACGGTGGAGGGCCACTATGTGGGCCGGCTCTCGGGCGTCAGCTTCGAGGCCGCCCAGGGCTCGAGCCTCCTGGAGGAGAAGGCCCTGCGCGCCGCCGCCCAGCATGCCGTCGGCCCGGAGATCGCCCGGCGGCTGGGTCAGATGGCGGCCGACCCCGATGAGGCGTTCGCACTGGCGCCTGAGGGTGCGGTGCTGTGGCGCGGCGCGGTGGCGGGCGTGCTGACGGGGGGCGAGCCCTTCCTGCCCCGCGTGCGGCTGCTGGGCGAGCTGGGACCTGAGGCGGCGCGCCAGCGCGCGGGCCAGCGGCTGGAGGCCTATCTGGTCGCCGAGGCGGCGCGCCGGCTGCCCGCCTTGCGCAAGCTGGAGGCCGCCATCGCCGACGGGCGGGTCAAGGGCCTGGCGAGAGGCCTGGCGTTCCGGCTGCTGGAGGCCGGGGGCGTGCTCGATCGCGCCCTCGTCCGCAACGAGGCCCGGGCGCTGAGCCCCGCTGAGCGGCGAACGCTGCGGGGACTGGGCGTCCGTCTGGGCGCCTTTTCGGTCTATGCGCCTGGCCTGCTGACGCCACAGGCGCGGACGCTCACCCAGGCTCTGGCGGCGCGCGAGGCGCCCCACTGGCGGCCGCCGTCCGATCAGCCCAGCCGCCTGCCCGTCCCGGCGCCGTCGCCGCGCGCCCTGTCCGCCCTTGGCCTGCGCGCCATCCGGGGCTGGGCCGCGCCGGTCGAGGCCCTGGAGCGGCTGGACGAGCTGTTGCGGGCCGGCGTGAAGCGCGGCGGCGGCGTGGTGATGGATTCTGCTGGCTTGGCCGAGATCGGCTGGAGCGACGAGCAGCTGGGCGCGATCCTCAAGGGCCTTGGCTTCGCCGCGCTCCGCCGCCCCGGCGAGCCGACGGCATGGCGACGCCGGTTCGAACGCGAGTTTGCCGTTGAGCACCGCGCCGCCCTCGCCCCACCGCACTCGCCTTTCGCCGCCCTGGCCGCCCTGAAGGACGCGCCCGCCCCGGCTCGGCGCCCCCGCCGTCGGCGCCGCACGGGCGCCGCGTGAGCGAGACGCCGTTGACGGAAGTGGGGGCCTGCCGCGCCGACGTCTGGCTCTGGCGCGCCCGGTTCTTCAAGACCCGGGCCCTGGCGGCCGCCTTCGTGGAAAAGCGCCGCGTCCGTCTGACGCGTACCGGCCTTGAACACCGCCTCGAAAAGCCCGCCCGTCCCATCAAGGTCGGCGACCGGCTGGTCTTCGCACTCGGCGGGCGGCTGGTGGACATTACGGTCGTCGGCCTCGGTGACCGGCGTGGTTCGGCGGACGAGGCGCGAACGCTCTACTCGACTTTGGAACCGGGTTAGCCGGCGCCCCTATCCGCCCTTGCAGAAAACCTCGCCCCCGCGAACATTGACAACACCCGCTCGCACCGTGAAAAACCCGCGCCTCTAAGATCCCCCGGAGCCCGCACCTTTCCCATGACCTACATCGTCACCGACGCCTGCGTGAAATGTAAGTTCATGGACTGTGTCGAGGTGTGCCCGGTCGACTGCTTCTATGAGGGCGAGAACTTCCTGGTCATCAGCCCGGAGGAGTGCATCGACTGCGGCGTCTGCGAACCCGAATGCCCGGTCGACGCGATCAAGCCCGACACCGAGGATGATCCGGACGGCAAGTGGCTGCGGGTCAATACCGACTTCGCCAAGGTTTGGCCGAACATCACGGTCAAGGGCGAGCCCCCCGCGGATGCGGAGAGCTTTGAGCGCGAGACGGGGAAATTCGAGAAATACTTCTCCGAGAAGCCAGGCCGCGGCTCCTGACGGGGCCTGCCGCCGCGATACGGGCCGAGGGCGCAACCCTTTCTTTCAGCTTGTTTTTGTGTTAATGTCACAGACGACACGACACTGAGGCTTCGTCCTGCGTCGGTTTGTTCAAGCGATAAGACTCCGTCCGGTGGCTGTGCCGGAACGGGCGAAGGGTGTCTCAAGAGGTCAGTTTCCGGTCACAAGACAAGCCGCCGCGACCCGGTTCCGCGGACGGGGTGGTTTTGTCGCTTCCCGGAAGCTTTTGAAGTCTGGCGCCGCGGTCACGCGGACGATTTGAAAGGTTATCTTCCATGAGCAAGAGCGGTCACGAGTTCACGGTCGGCGATCACGTCGTCTATCCGGCGCATGGCGTCGGGCAGGTGCAGGGGATCGAGACCCAGGAAGTCGCCGGCATGAAGCTCGAGGTCTATGTCATCACCTTCGACCACGAGAAGATGACGCTGCGGGTGCCCACCGCCAAGGCCAAGACTGCGGGCCTGCGCTCGCTCGCCGAGACCGGTGTGGTCTCCAAGGCCCTCACCACCCTGAAGGGCCGCGCCCGGGTGAAGCGCACGATGTGGTCGCGCCGGGCGCAGGAGTACGAAGCCAAGATCAA
>JANPKX010000334.1:0-14126 GCA_031426235.1 Alphaproteobacteria bacterium
CGCGTTCCGTGGGCCGGCCATACGGCCCAGCACGCGATGGCCGAGGTCTACGAGGTGATCAAGCGCGCGCGGATCGCGCTGATTTTTGTCAACACCCGCTTTCAGGCGGAGTTCGCGTTCCAGGAACTGTGGAAGCTTAACGACGACAACCTGCCGATCGCCTTGCACCACGGGAGCCTGGCGGCCGAGCAGCGGCGCAAGGTGGAGGCCGCCATGGCGCGCGGCGAGCTTCGCGCCGTAGTCTGTACCTCGACCCTGGACCTGGGCATCGACTGGGGCGACGTGGACCTTGTGATCCAGCTCGCCTCGCCCAAGGGGGCCTCGCGAATGGTTCAGCGGATCGGCCGGGCCAACCACCGATTGGACGAGCCCAGCCGCGCTCTCTTCGTCCCGGCGAACAGGTTCGAGATGTTGGAGTGCCAGGCGGCGCGTGAGGCGATCGCCGAGAACCGGCTCGACGGCGACCCTGCGCGGGTCGGTGCGCTGGATGTGCTGGCCCAGCATGTCATGGGCTGCGCAGTGTCCGAGCCTTTCGACCTGTTGGCGCTCTACGACGAGATCTTCTCGGCCGGGCCCTATCGCGACCTGCCCTGGGAAGACTTCGAGCAGGTGGTCGATTTCGTCTCGACGGGCGGCTATGCGCTGAAGACCTATGACCGGTTCCGCCGGATCGTGAAGGGCCCCGATGGCCTGTGGCGGGTGCGCGACGTCCAGACCGCCCAGCGGCACCGCCTGAATGTGGGCGCCATCGTCTCGCCCGCCGTCCTGGCCGTCCGGATCGCGATGCGCGGCAACCGCGGCGGGCGTAAGATCGGCGAGGTCGAGGAAGGCATGCTGGAAATGCTTGACCCCGGCGACACCTTCATCTTCGCGGGGCAGGTCTGGGAGCTGGTCGGCGTCACCAACCTGGACGTGCTGGTGCGGCCGGCGAACGGCAAGGACCCCAAGATGCCGTCGTGGGGGGGGTCGAAGTTCGCGCTGTCGACCTATCTGGCCAAACGCGTGCGCCAGTTGATGTTCGACGAGGCGCATTGGAGTGTCCTGCCCAGCGACGTACGCGAGTGGCTGGGCGCGCAGAAAGAGCGCTCGCTGATCGTCGGCGAGGATGAGCTGCTGTTGGAGACCTTCCCGCGCGGCCGGCGCAACTTCATGGTGATCTATCCCTTCGACGGGCGGCTGGCGCACACCACCCTGGCGATGCTGCTCACGCGGCGGCTCGAACGGCTGGGCGTCGGACCCCTGGGCTTCGTCTGCAACGACTATGCGATGGCGATCTGGGCGCTTCAGCCGCTGGACCACGTCAACTGGGACGAGCTATTCGCGCAGGACATGCTGGGCGACGACCTCGAAGCCTGGCTCTCGGAAAGCTTCATGATGAAGCGCGCGTTCAAGGGCTGCGCGATCATTTCGGGCCTGATCGAACGGCGCTTCCCTGGGTCGGAGCAGAAGACGGGACGGCAGATCACCTTTTCAACCGACCTGATCTATGACGTCCTGCGCCGTCATCAGCCCGATCACCTGCTGCTGCGGTGCGCGCGGGCCGACGCGGCGACTGGACTGGTAGACGTCGCCCGGCTGGGCGACATGTTGGCGCGCATCAAGGGCCGAATCCGGCATATTGCCCTGCCCCACCTGTCGCCTTTCTCCGTGCCGATCCTGCTGGAGATCGGCAAGGAGCGCTCGCCGGGCGGCGCCGCAGACCAGGTGCTGGCTGAGGCCGAGGACGAGTTGATCGCGGAGGCGACCCAGTGACGGCCGTTGACCTTGCGACAGCCGCAAGGCGGCCTGCGTTCGCGATCAGCGCTTGCGGGGGCCTGCGCATGAGCATCGGGCTTGCCGAGGTGACGCTGCGCTGTTCCGGCGCGCTCTGGCTGGCGGCGGAGCGGGCGCTGGTGGTCGCGGACCTGCACCTGGAGAAGGGCAGTTCCTACGCGGCGCGGGGTCAGATGCTGCCGCCCTACGATACCCGCGAAACCCTGCGGCGGCTGGAGGCCGAGATCGCGGCCTTAGACCCTGCCATGGTGATCCTGCTCGGCGACACCTTCCATGACCGGCGAGCCGAGGGCCGGCTTGCGGACGATGACGCCGATCGCTTGCGCGCCGTGGCGACGGGGCGGCGGCTGGTTTGGGTGATCGGCAACCACGACGCGGATGGCCCGCGCGCTCTGCCTGGGGAGGCCGCGGCTGAGATCGACATGGCCGGCCTGACTTTTCGTCACGAACCCCAGCCCGGTGCGCAAGCGGGCGAGGTCGCGGGCCACTTGCACCCGGCGGCCCGGGTTCAGGCGCCGCGCGGAACGGTGCGTCGACGCTGTTTCGTTACAGACGGCCGCCGGATCATCCTGCCAGCGTTCGGCGCCTATGCGGGCGGTCTCAATGTCCTGGACGCCGCTTTTGCCGGGATGTTCGCCCAGCCCGCCTTGACCGGGGTCCTCAGTTCCGGACGCGTGCGCGCGATCGGCTGGCGGCAATTGGCGCGGGATTGATCGGCCGGTTCGCAACCCACAGCGCCTTGAGGGCCTTATGCGGTGGGACCTTGATCGTGAGATGAGCGATGAGAGACGACGCACCGCCGGATCCTCCATCCCGGCTGCGGGGCTTCAACGCCTATGCCGACGACCGGCCGCGGACCGCCGCGCAGTCCGCCCCGCCAGCTGGCGACGACTGGGACGAGGCTTGGACCGGGGCGGTCGTTGAGCCTCCGGGCGCGCGCTTGAACAGTTTGCATCGGCGCCGGCGGAACCGCATCGCGATCGCCTCAGCCACTGTGGCCGTGATCGGGCTGGGGGCGTTGTTTGCGGCGCAGTCGCTCAGGTCCCCGCCCCAGGCAGGACCGGCCATCGCGGCGGCTAACCCGCCGATGAGGATTGAGCTGGCGCAGCCGGCGGCCCCGGCGGCTCCTCTGCCTTCGACCGAGCGCCTTGAGGTGCTGGCATCCTTGCCGCAGTCCGCGCAGCCGCGGATGGAGCCGTCGAGAACGCCGGAGCGGGTTGGCTTGGCGCCGCCGCCAGCCACTTCCGAGTCGTCCCGCCGGCTCGCCGCACCCGAGGCCCCGCCCGTGGGGGCGTTCGCAAGGGATGCGGCCGGGGCCGCCGGGCCGCTGAAGGCGCGCGACGCCTGCCAAGATGGCTCGTCCTGGGCCGCGGCCCTGGTGTGTCGGGATCGGGAGTTGTCGAACCTGGACCAACGCATGAGGCGGGCCTATGCGGGGGCCCGGGACGCGGGGGTCCCCGAAGCGGCGCTAAGGGAGGACCAACGCGACTGGCTGGACATCCGTGAGGAGGCCGCCCGACACTCGCGAAACGCCGTGGAAGACATCTATCGGCAGCGGATCGACGAACTGCAGCAGGCGGCCACCGCCGACTTTTGAGGGTCAGGCCGTTGGTATCTTGGCCGTTGGCTGCGGAGCGGGCTCCGGCGTCGGCGCGTGGAGCGGCGCGGGACCTGAGGTTTCCGCAGGCTTCGCCCAGGGCCTCAGCGTCACGCAGTGACCGCTCAGATTACCGCACTGGCGCAGTTCGCCCGTGGCGGTGTCCGCAACCACGATGACGACCTCATCGTCCTGGAGACCGGCTTGACGTGGATTCGGCGCCGCCGCCGCCGGGGTTGGTTGTGGCGGTTCGAGCCGGGTCCAGGCCGCACCCGGCACGTACAGTCCGACGCCGACATAGCGGCCCTTCTGGCCGAACTTCGCGAAGACCCCGTCGTGTGCGGGCGCGGCAGGAGCTTCTGCCTTCTTTGTGCAGGCGGCGACGGGGCCAACGATCAACAGGACGGCGGCGAGGGTGACGCGGGACCGCATGGGGATCGCTCCTAGGATCACGGCCTCGTGATCACGGAAGCGTGATCTCGGCGCGCGGTCTCGTCAAGGAAATTGCCGGCCTCGCCTCTCAGGCGTGCAGGGCCTTTTCCAGCGCCATGGCCAGCGAGACGCAAGCCGCGCCGGTCAGGGCGGTAGAGAGGATCGGGTAGCGCGCCGGGGTGTCGGGCGTCTGGTGGTCGAACAGCCACTGGATCAGGAAGGCCGCTATGAAACCGCCCATGATCCAGGTGTCGGCGACATGCCCCCGCGCCAGCAAGATGACCCAGGCGGCGGCGGCGGCCAGGGCGGAAAAGGCTTGCCGCTGCCATCGTGGCGCGATCTCGCGGGTCTCAAGGCCCCAGCGGACGCCGCCCAGGAACGACATGATCATCGCCGACCAGGTCAGGAGCACCGTGAGGGCGCCGGGGGCGCGTTCCGCCCGCCCGTAACTGAAAATGGCGGCGGCGATCAGGAATGGAGCCAGCGCAAGCAGCGCGATCACCCAAAGGGCGAAAGGCGGGGATTCCGCGCCCGGGATGGGCTGAACGTCATCCATGGACCGTCAATCTCTCCGGAACGCCATCGAGGCCGCCCAACCCGCAGCCAGGGCGAACGCCATGGAAGCCAGTCCGTACGACCATGGCCTCACATGCGCCCAGACGTAAAGGGCCCGTTCGATCCCGACCTTCTCAACGGTAAGCGTCCGGCTTCTGGTTGAGACTGGCTTGCCGTCCTGGAAGAGTAGGATGTCGGCCCGATAGACGCCGGTCGGCGCACCGGCGGGCAGCGCGATTTCAGCCCGGAACAGCCCCCGGTCCACAAAGCGCACGCCGCGGTCATCTTCGTGATAGAGGCCCGCATTGACTTTCAGTCGCACCACCGCCCGCCGCCAGACATAGTAGTCCGCCCCCAGACGCGAGACGACGACATCGCGCACGCCATAGCGGGTCTCGATGCGCTGTTCGTCCGGAGCCTTGATCGGCAGGTGATCGATGCCCGCGCCCAGCCGTCGCAGGGTTCCGAAGGTGGCGATCTCGTCGAGCGGTCGGTTCGCGGCGGCGCGATAGAAACCGGGCGCGCCACGGAACACCACGGGCCGGCTGTTCAGCCACAGCCCGAACAGTCTCTGCTTGCGGATGATCCGGATAGGCTGCTCGGGACCGCGCACCAGCACGACCACATCGGAGGGGCGGGCCTTGGGGTCGAAGACGGCGCCGTAGAGCACGATGCGGGCGCCGCTGAAGTCGGACGAGACCTGCACGGTGGTGTCGGTCAAGGCCGCTGAGATCATCGCGGGCTCGGCCAGCGCGGCCGGCGGGGGAAGCGGGACCGGCATCACCCGCCCATCCCCGTCATCAGGGCAAAGGGTTCATCGGGCTTCAGGAAGAGGCCGAGGCCCATGCGCAGGCCGACCGCCAATACGATCAGGGCCAGGATCGTTCGCAGTTCCTCGGCGCGGAAGCGCGACGATGCTCGCGCACCCATCTGAGCGCCGACAACGCCCCCCAACAGCAGCAGGCTCGCCAACACGATGTCGACGGTCTGATTGCGTCCGGCCTGCAGCACGCCAGTCAAGGCCGTTGTGATGATGATCTGCATCAGGCTCGTGCCCACGACGATGCCGGCGGGCATGCGCAGGACATAGACCATGGCCGGCACCAGGATGAAGCCGCCGCCGACCCCCATGATCGCTGACAGCACGCCTACGAAAATCCCCAGAACCAGCGGCGGGATCACACTGATGTAGAGCCTTGAGCGCGGGAACCGCATCTTGAACGGCAGCCCGTACAACCAGACCGGACGGCGATCGCGGCGGGGCGGCGGCGGCAAGCCACGGCGTCGGCGCAGAATAGCGCCCAGACTTTCCCACAGCATGAGACCGCCGATAACGCTGAGAAACACCAGGTAGGAGATCGCCACCACCAGGTCGGCCTGGCCCAACAGGCGAAGGACCCGGAACAGCTCGACGCCGGCGACGGCGCCGGCCACGCCGCCCGCCGCCAGCACCCCGCCCATCCGCAGGTCTACAGCCCGCCGCCGGCCATAGGCGATGGCGCTGGACATCGACGAGGCCGCAACGTGATGGGCCATCGACCCGACGGCCACCGGGGCCGGGATGCCGAAAAAAACTAGCAAGGGGGTCATCAAGAACCCCCCGCCGATGCCAAACAGCCCCGATATGAACCCGACCAACGCTCCGAGCGCCACGATGAGGGGCGCGTTGACGGCGACCTCGGCGATGGGGAGGTAGATGTCCACGTGCCGGCGCCTAGCCCCCACGAACCTTGGGGTCCAGCGTCACGGACCGTTCAACGCTGGGCGATATAGGGTTGCGGCCCGCTGTGGCTATCATCGAGATCACGCTGATACTCCAGCAGGGCCGCGCGGTACTGGGGGTTGGACAGACCATCGGCGGGCCCCGCGTAGTAGCCGAGGCGCGACAGAACGAGCTGGGTCTGTCGCACGTTCTGCGACGCGGCGGGCTGGGTCGTAGCGGTCTTCGATGGCGGCGCCGTCTTGGCAAGCGCGCGGCGGGCTTCGGGGTCCCCCTGCTTAGCCGCCTTGGCGTACCAGTAGCGCGCTTGGACCAAGTCCGTCTTAACACCTGAGCCCGACTGATAGATGAGGCCGAGGTTGTACTGGCTCTCGACAACGCCGGCGGCGGCGGCCTTGCGGAACCACTGAGCCGCGCTGGCAAGGTCCTGCGCACCGCCCTCACCGCGGAAGTAATAGACGCCGAGGTTGTGCATGGCCTGCGGATCACCGGCCTCCGCCGCGAGCGTGACCAGCCGGCGCGCTTCGACGGGGTTGCGGTCCAACCCGGCCTCGCCGAGGTCGAAGAGCTCGGCCAGATAGGCCTGGGCCTGCACGTGCCCGCTGCCCGCGAGCGCCTTCAGCTGGCCAAGTGCGCCCGGAACCCCCGACTCGATGTCGCGGCGGACCTGGGCGTAGACCGGCGCCGCCGCCGCTTGAGACAGGGCGACAGCCACACGCGGCGCGGCGCCGAGTCCCGGGCCGCCGGCCTGCTCGATGTCTGCCGGCTCGCGACCCTGCATCAGCGTCAGACCGGCGGCGCCCACGCTGAGGAAGGCTGCGCCGCCCGCGACCATCAGCGCCGTCTGCAATCCTGTGCTCTGGCGTGCGCGCGGCTTGGGCGTCCGGGCCCCGAATCCTTGGAAGAGCCGACCGGTCGCCGTCTTGGGCGCGACCTTGGCCCGCATCTCGAAGGGGGTTTCCGTGCCCGGTGCATTGGCCGCGCGCGCCGCGGCACGGGCCCGGTCGATGACTTCGCGGGTCGAGAGCGGCGCACCGGCCGCGCCGTCACCGGGCGCCGCGAACAGATCCTCGTCCTCCGCCTCGTTAATCGGGGCGAACACTTCGGGGATGTCGCCTTCAGGAACGTCCAGGTCCAGCCGCCGCCAAGGCGCGTCGATGGTTGCGGAGTGGGCCTCGGTAATGAGCCCGACCGACTCTGGGGTCGTCGTGGTCGCCAAATCCCCGGAGGCGGCGTCAACGTTGAACCGGGCGCGAGCCTCAGCCAGCAGTTGGGCGATCGAAGGATCCTCGTCGAGCGAGGATGTCGCGGCGGGCTCGGCGTCCGACAGGTCAACGAAACCTTCCGGCTCGGGCTCCGGCGGCGATCGCATACCGGCCGCAAAAGTCCCCGAGACCTCCGGAACGGGAACCGCGACCGCTGGCCGAGTCAGGCTCTCCGCAGCGCGGCTGATCTCGGCGCGCAGGCGCTCGAAGGCCTCCGCCTGATTCTGCTCGCCCCGGGCGAGCCGCAGTTCGACGGCGCCGGCGATGCGGGCCACCTCTCCGCCCACCTGGTCGATGGCTTCGGCGCTTCGGTCATCCACGTCGGCGAGCTTGCGGCTGACGGCGTCGGCCATGGCCAGGACCTGGCGCCCGATCTCCTCGACCGCCTGGGTCGAGCGGCGCTCGGCGGCGCGAACGGTCTCGGTCATCGCCGTGAGCCGCGCCTCGACCTGCGGACCGGCAGCGGCCTGCAGCTTGCCGGCCACTTCGGCTCGCACGGCTTCGACGCGCTGGCCCAGCACCTGGCCCAGGGATTCAAACCGGAGTTCGAGATGGGCATCCGACGTGCTCTCGACGACGCCGAGCCGGTGTTCGAGGACGCCCAAGGCGCGCTGCAGATCTTCAAGCGCGGCCGAGGTGCGCGCTTCCGCTGTCGCGAGGCGTTCCCCGAGCCGCTGCAGCATCTGCTCGGCGAGCCGGTCCGGCTCGGCCCGCGAAAGCCGTGATTCCAAAGCCCGAAGCGCCTCGGCCGATCTCGGTCCGCCGTCCGACTCCAGGCGCCGCAACCGCAGCGCGGCCTGGGCCTGCTCGGCGGCCATGTCGGAGAGAGCGCCGTCGACCCGCAGGGCGGCCGCATGTTGTTCCCGCTCCGCGGTCTCGATGCGCGCGATGGCCTGCCGGACGGAATGCTCGACGCCGTTGATCGCCAGGCCGGTGCGGGTTTCCGACGCCTCGATCCGGTCGGTCAGCCGATCCAGGGAGAATGCGATGCGGGCCATGTCGGACGAAGGCGGCACGGCGGCGAGGCGCGGCGGCTCGAGCACCACCCGATGCCGCCGATCCGCAAACTGGGTCTCGACCGTGACCTCGTCCGGCAGGTCGTCGTCAAGGATCACCCGGTTGAGCCACTCGCCTAGGGTCATGCCGGATCGGCGGGCAAGATCCTTCGCGACCTCACGGGCCTTGGGATCGATCCCCTTCACACTCCAGGGCGCCCCCGCGGTCATCCGAATCGCGTCTCCCGTCTCAATGAAGGACGCTAGCTACCGTTACCTAGAGTGTAAACGCGGGGTTAACACCATATGTAGCGTCCGCCATCGGTTCCTGTGGATGGTCGGCCAGGGACGAGGTAGGGTTCGACGCATGACCTTCGCGACGACGCTTGGCCTGGGCGGCGCTCTGGCGGCCCTTGCAGCCTTCGCCGGATGGCGGGGCGCGCGCCCGCCCAATCCGATGCGGGGACCTCGGATGGCGCCGTGGCGATTGATCATGCTGCTCGCCGCAGCACTCGCCATCGTTTGCCTGTTCACGGCCGCGCAGATTCTGGGGCTCGGGCCCCCTCGCCGCTGACGGCGGGCTCGCGAGCCGGCCGTTTGGCCAGGTTGACCATCCCGCCCGACGTGAGCAGCCCGACATCGGCCAACAGGAGCGGAATGGCCCATTTGCGCGGCGCGGCGACGTAACGCGGCTGCCACAGGGGGTCGTACTTGTCCTTGTAGCCGCGAACGCCACGGAAATTGTAGATCTCTTCTCCACGGTCGAAGATCAGTCGGCCGACGCGCGACAGGGTCGGCGCCAAGGGCCGGTCGTCCAGGCCCGAAAGCGGCGCCATGCCGAAGTCGAACGCCGCATAGCCCTGAGCTTGGCCCCAGCGGATCAGCTCCACGAACAGATAATCCATGATGCGGCGCGGCCCTTCTTCGACGTAGCGCATAAGGTCGATGGAGAAGGCTGAGCGATTGGCGACGGGCCACAGGGTGGCGAAGGCGATGATCCGCCCTTCCCAGCGCACCAGCGCCACAGGAAATTGCTGCACGTAGCCGGCTTCGAAGCCGCCTAGGGCGAACCCCTTCTCCCCGCCCGCATGGCCCGCCAGCCAAGCTTGAGAGATGCGCTCCAGTTCCGGAATCAGCAGCTCGACCTCGCCGGGCGTGACCACCGCAAAGGTGGCGCCCTCCTCCGCAGCCTTGCGCCAGGCGCGGCGCAGGTTGCCCCGTTTGGTGCCGTCGATGGTGAAGTCATCCAGCGGCGTGACGGCGGCCTCACCCAGCTTCTGGATGGCAAACCCAAGCTCCACCACATCGGGCAGGTCGTCGGCCTCGAGATGATAGAAGCCGGGCCGGGCGGCGTGGGCGTCTGCCAGCTCGCGGAATCGCCAGATCAGTTCGAGACGCTCGTCGCGGCGCCCCACGGGCGCGCCCAGCGCAATCCAGCTGCGCCCACGCACGCCAAACATCAAGAAAGTCTCTCCTGATGCTGAGAATAAGAACCGTTTGTCGCCCAGCAACGCCAGGTTGGAGATGGGCCGTGAGACCTCCGCATGCTCGAGGACAGCGCGGACGCGCGCGAACTGCGGATCGTCCTCGCCCACGATGGGAGGCGTCGCAGCCGAGGCTAGAAGCCGCCAGACGCCGATCGCCAGTAGCGCCAGCGCCGCGCCTGCCCAGGCGCGCAGCGAGCGAGCCGCGTCATCGTCGGCCATGACGCGCCACCAGGGCTGCTCGCCGTAGTCGGCATGCTGGAACGACCATAGGCCCAAAAGGCCCGCGCCGGTCACCAGGCAGAAAGCCGAGAGCATCCAGCCCGGCGTCACCTCCATCCGCGACAGGCGGGCAGTGCGCGGAAACGCCCGGCGGAACGGCGCTAGCAGCGCGGCTAGGCCCGTAAGGACCGCTGTCTCTTCCCAGATGAACCCCTTCACCAGGCTAAGCGGCGCCGCGACCAGAAGGACCGCCAGCGTCGCGGCCCAGGCCGCGCCCAGCCGGGCCCGAAGGCCGAAGGCCAGCACGACGAGCACGAGGCCAAGTACGCTTGACGCAAAGTGGCCGATCTCGATCAGCACGACCGGCTCGATCGACATGATCCGGACGAAACGGCCAGGCAGCGACGGCGTGGCGCCTGAAGCCAGAAGCATGACACCCGCGGCCAGCGTCAGCAGCGCCGCTGTCCAGGGCGCGGCGGCCGTGACGGCGGGTTTCAGTTCTGACGGCAGGGCCATGGCGACTCACATCTTAGGCGCAACGGGCGCTCCTTCGCTTAAACAAGCGTTTCATTGGCCTTGCCCTGCGGGGGACGCGCGCTAAGTTTGCAGGGGACGACATA
Organism: Alphaproteobacteria bacterium; assembly: GCA_031426235.1. GTDB lineage: Bacteria > Pseudomonadota > Alphaproteobacteria > Caulobacterales > Caulobacteraceae > Phenylobacterium. Next base: position 10,664 of record JANPKX010000334.1, read on the forward strand.
TCCGGGAGATGGTGATGGCCGACTTCGGCGCCAGCGAACTCGACGCCTTCCGCGCGGAGGTGCGCCAGCAGCTCGCGTCGATGTACCCCGCCGAACTGAGCGCCGACAACCCACAGACCGATCCTGAGGCCGTCTGGGGCGGCCGACGCTTCGCCGGTTCGCCCGATCCCCAGATTGCCTGGATGACGGCCATGGCCGCCAAGGGCTGGACCACGCCGACCTGGCCTGCCGACTACGGCGGCGGTGGGCTGAGCCCGGAACAAGCCCGCATCCTCGATCAGGAAATGGCGCGCGGGAAGTACCGGCCTCCGGTACTCGCCTTTGGCATCTGGATGCTGGGGCCGGTGCTGCTTGAGTACGCCGATGAAGCGCAGAAGAAGACCCACCTGCCTCGGATCGTGAACGGCGAGGTCCGCTGGTGTCAGGGCTACTCTGAGCCCGGCGCGGGGTCGGACCTGGCGAGCCTGGCGACCCGCTGCGAAGACAAAGGCGATCACTGGCTGATCAACGGCTCGAAAGTCTGGACCAGCTATGCCGACAAGGCGGACTGGTGCTTCTGCCTGGTGCGCACCGACACGGCGCGGAAGCACGAGGGCATCTCATTCGTGCTGATCGACATGGCCTCGCCGGGCGTCGAGACGCGGCCGATCCAACTGATCAGCGGCGAGAGCCCGTTCTGCGAGACTTTCTTCACCGATGTGAAGATTCCTAAGGAAAATCTCGTCGGAAGGGTGAACGGCGGCTGGGAAATCGCAAAGCGGCTCCTGCAGTACGAGCGTCAGAACATCTCGGCCGGGTTCGGCGAGGGCGGGACGGCGGGCGGCGCCTCGGGCGACCTGGCTGCGGTCGCGCGGCAATACGGCGTCGACGACGATGCGGACCTGCGGCGACGGGTCACCACCAACAAGATGGACTTCCAGGCGCTGCGCCTGACCATCGGGCGCTCGGCGGCGGAAAGCCGGGCTGGCAATGGCCCCTCGGCCGCCACATCGATCATCAAGTACGCCGCTGCGGAGTTGGCCAAGGGCCGCTCTGAGCTGATGATCGAGGCGATGGGCCACCAGGGACTGGGCTGGACGGGCGAGGGTTACGCCACGCCGGAGATCCTGGCGGTGCGCGGCTGGCTGCGCACGAAGGCCAATTCGATCGAGGGCGGCACCTCGGAAGTGAACCTCAACGTGATCGCCAAGCGGGTCTTGGGCCTGCCCGATCCCAAGTAGCCCGGACCCAGACAGGAGCAGAACCATGGCCGACTTCGGCGGCGACGTAGAGACCTTCCGGGCTGAAGCCAAATCCTGGCTGGAGGCCAACTTCCCCGAGTCGCTGGCCGACAAGCCCGCGCTGCAACTGGCCAAGCTCCAGGCCCAGCCGGAGATCCCAGAGGCGTTGGCCTGGCGCCGTGCGATGGCCGCCAAGGGCTGGGGCACGCCCGTATGGCCCAAGTCGATCGGCGGCGGCGGGCTTTCGCGTGAGGAAGCCCGGGTCCTCGCCGAGGAGATGACCCGGATCGGCGCGCGCAACCCGATCGGCGGCATGGGCGTCTCGATGTTTGGCCCGACGCTGCTGGAGTACGGCAGCGAGGCGCTGAAGAGGGAGCACTTCCCGGGTATCGTCTCGGGCGATGTGTGGTGGTGCCAGGGCTACTCCGAGCCGGGCGCCGGATCGGACCTTGCGTCTCTGCAGACCTGGGCCGAGGACAAGGGCGACCATTTTCTCGTAAATGGTTCAAAAATATGGACTTCTGGCGCGCAGTATGCGGATCGTTGCTACTGCCTGGTGCGCACGGACCGGTCGAAGAAGCACGAGGGCATCAGCTTCCTGCTGATCGACATGAAGGCGCCGGGCGTCGAGGTGCGGCCCATCCTGCTGATCAACGGCACCTCGCCGTTTTGCGAGACCTTCTTCACCGATGTGAAAGTGCCGAAGGACCAACTGTTCGGGCCGCTGAACGGGGCTTGGACGATCGCCAAGCGGCTGCTGCAGTTCGAGCGCGAGGGGATCGGCGCGAGCCTGGGCTCGGGCAACATCGGCGCCGCCTCGATCGTGCCGAGCGTGCTGGAGGCGGCCAAGACGAGCGTCGGCCTCGAAGCGGACGGACGGCTCGCCGATCAGGACCTGCGGCGACGGGTGACCGAGCACCTGATGGAGGCGCGCGCCTTCCAACTGACCGTGCGCCGTCAGCAAGACGAAGCCACCTCTGGCAACGGACCCTCGAACCTTGCGGCCGCGATGAAGTACGCCGGCGCGAAGATCGCCCATGAGCGCAATGAACTCGTCGTCGAGAGCCTCGGCAGTCAGGGCCTGGGCTGGAGCGGCGAAGGATTCGCCGAGGGCGAGGTCGCCGCCGTTCGGTCCTGGCTTCGGTCCAAGGCCAACTCCATCGAGGGCGGCAGCTCGGAGATCAATCTGAACGTCGTTTCAAAAAGGGTGCTTGGCCTTCCCGATCCGAAGTAGACGCGGTAGGCTAATTCGAAGAAGCGGTATTTTGGACCGGTCAAGAGAGCCGGCGGAATTGGAGGATGGCAATGGCCGACTTTGGCGGATCCGAACTTGACGCCTTCCGGGCCGAGACCCGGGACTGGCTGGAGGCCAACTATCCCGCCTCGCTGCGTGCTGATCCGGAGGTCGGCAACCGGATGATGATGGGCGGCGTGAAGCCCACCGGCGACGCCCTGGTGTGGAAACAGCGCATGGCCGAGAAGGGCTGGGGCACCCCCACCTGGCCCAAGAAGTATGGCGCGGGCGGCCTGACCCCGGCCCAGGCGCGGGTGCTGAGCCAGGAGATGGACGCGATTGGCGCCTACAACCCCATGGTGGGCATGGGTCTGTCGATGTTCGGCCCGACCCTGTTGGAATACGGCACCGAGGCGCAGAAAGAGCGGCACATCCCGCCGATCGTCCGCGGCGAGATCCGCTGGTGCCAGGGCTACTCCGAACCCGGTGCGGGCTCGGACCTGGCCAGCCTGAGCACCAAGTGCGAGGACGCCGGCGACCACTGGAAAATCAACGGCCAAAAAATCTGGACGAGCGGAGCCCAGTACGCGGACTGGTGCTTCTGTCTCGTGCGGACCGACACCTCCAAGAAACACGAGGGGATCAGCTTCGTGCTGATCAACATGCATCAGCCGGGCGTCGAGACGCGGCCGATCAAGCTGATCGCCGGATCCTCACCGTTCTGCGAGACCTTCTTCACCGATGCGCGGGCCGAGAAGGACGACATGCTGGGCCCGCTGAACGGCGGCTGGACCATCGGCAAGCGGCTGCTGCAGCACGAACGGTCGGGCCAGGGCGGCTCGCGGATGACCGGCGGCGCCAGCATTTCGGACCTGGCGAAGACCTACGTCGGCGTCGACGAGAAGGGCCGCATCGCCGACCTTGACCTGCGCACGCGGCTGACCGCCAACCAGATGGACGCCCGCGCTCACGCGCTCACCCTCGAGCGCGTTCGCGAGGAGGCCAAGGG
>JANPKX010000335.1:0-3591 GCA_031426235.1 Alphaproteobacteria bacterium
GGATGGTCGGCTTCTGCCTGCAGGCGGCTGAAAAGCTTGCCGAAGAGGGGATCGAGGCTGAGGTCGTCGACCTGCGCACCATCCGACCGATGGACATCGAAACCGTCGTCGCCAGCGTGAGGAAGACGAACCGGCTGGTGACCGTCGAGGAGGGCTGGGGCCCCATGGGCGTCGGCGCCGAGATCTGCGCCAAGGTCACGGAGTTGGCCTTCGACTATCTCGACGCTCCGCCGATGCGGGTTCACCAAGAAGATGTGCCGCTGCCTTACGCCGCCAACCTGGAATTGCTGTCCATGCCCTCGGTCGAGCGCATCGTGGCGGCCGCCAAGGCCGTGAGCTACCGGTGATAACCCTGATCCGCTCATTCCGGCGAATGCCGGGACCCAGATCGCATGTCATGGCGTGGGCCGGAAGAGCGGCGCGCTCGTCGAAGGGGCATCTGAGTTGCGCCATCTGGGTCCGGGCATTCGCCGGGATGAGCGGGAGCGGTAGATGAACGAAGCCAAGCTCACCCCCCACGCCGGCGGATGCCACTGCGGGGCGGTCCGCTTCGAGGCCGACCTGCCGGAGCGCGTCGAGGCGCAGAGCTGCAACTGCTCCATGTGCGCCAAGGTGGGCTTCATCCACATCATCGTCTCGGAAAGGCGGTTCCGGATCACGCGGGGCGCCGAGCAACTCACGGAGTACGCGTTCAACACTGGCGTCGCGAAGCATCTTTTCTGCGCGAAATGCGGCGTGAAAAGCTTCTACCGACCGCGTTCCAACCCTGACGGCTGGAGCGTCAACGCCCGCTGCCTCGACAGCGTCGAAGGCCTGGACCTCGTCATCGAAGCGTTCGACGGCCAGAACTGGGAAGCCCACGCCGCCGGCCTGGCCCATCTCTCCAAGGAGCCCGCATGACGGACATCCTCATGCCCGCCCTTTCTCCGACAATGGAGGAGGGGACGCTGGCCAAGTGGCACGTGAAGGTGGGCGACACGGTGAAGTCGGGCGATGTCATCGCCGAGATCGAGACCGACAAGGCCACCATGGAAGTGGAGGCCGTCGATGAGGGCGTGGTCGAAGCCCTGCTGGTCGCGGAAGGCACGGAAGAGGTGAAGGTCAACGCCGTCATCGCGCGGCTGGCGGGAGACGGCGACAGCGCGCCGGCCCCTGCGCCCGCGCCGAAGGCCGCTGAGCCCGCGCCGGCCAAGGCGTCTGAGCCTGCGAAGGCTGAAGCGCCGGCGCCCGCACCAACTCCCGTCGGTGCGCCGGCTCCGGTCGCCAAGACCGCCGGCGGGGACCGCGTCTTCGCATCGCCTTTGGCCCGCCGGCTCGCCGAGCAGAAGGGCGTCGACCTCGGGTCGGTTAGCGGCTCCGGTCCGCACGGGCGGATCATCAAGGCTGACGTGGATGCTGCCCAGCCTGCTTCGCCTGCGGCTTCGCGGGCCAAGGCCCCGGCGTCCGCGCCGGCATCCGCTCCGGCCGCCGCCGCTTCGGCCCCGCGCCAGGCCCAGAGCCTGGAACAGATGGGCATCGCGCCCGGCAGCTATGACCTGATCCCGCTGGACGGCATGCGCAAGACCGTCGCCCGGCGGATGACCGACAGCTTCCGCGACGTGCCGCACTTCCCTCTGACCGTCGACATCGAGATCGACGCGTTGATGGCCGCCCGCGCGCGCATCAACGGCCTGTTGGAAAGCCAGGGCGTCAAGGTCAGCGTCAACGACTTCGTGCTCAAGGCCGCCGCCGTGGCGCTCAAGCGGGTGCCGGAGGCCAACGCCTCCTATTCGCCCGAGGGCATCGCCATGCATCACCACGCGGACATCGCCATGGCCGTGGCGATCCCCGGCGGCCTCATCACGCCGATCATCCGCGCCGCCGAGACCAAGGGCCTCGCCCAGATCGCCACCGAGGCCAAGGACCTGGCGGCCCGCGCCCGCGACAAGAAGCTGAAGCCCGACGAATTCCAGGGCGGCACGTTCAGCGTCTCGAACCTGGGCATGTTCGGCATCAAGGCCTTCGCCTCGATCGTCAACGAGCCGCAGGGCGCCATCCTGTCGGTCGGCGCGGGCGAGAAGCGGGCTGTCGTGCGCGGCGATCAGGTCGCCATCGCCACCGTCATGACTGTGACCTTGACCTGCGACCACCGGGTCGTGGATGGCGCCGTCGGGGCGCGCTGGCTGCAGGCCTTCAAGGCCCTGCTCGAAGAACCCCTCACCATGATCGTCTAGGGCATCGTCCGCATGAGCATCTACGACTTTGACGCGGAGACCATTGATGGGGAGACCGTGCCGCTGGCGACCTACCGCGGCCAGGTGCTGCTGATCGTCAACACGGCCAGCCAGTGCGGGTTCACCGGGCAATACGAGGGCCTGGAGGATCTCTACCGCCGCTACCGCGACAAGGGCTTCACCATCCTGGGCTTCCCCTGCAATCAGTTCGCGGGCCAGGAGCCGGGCGACGAGGCCGAGATCGCGACCTTCTGTGCGACCAAGTACGAGGTCGACTTCCCGATGATGAAGAAGATCGAGGTCAACGGGCCGGGCGCGCACCCGCTCTACGCCTACCTAAAGTCGGCCAAAAAAGGCCTGCTGGGCACGCCTGGCATCAAGTGGAATTTCACCAAGTTCCTGATCGACAAGCGCGGCCGCGTCGTGGGCCGCTATGCGCCGAGCATGGAGCCCCAGGCGCTGGACAGCGCGATCGAGAAGCTCCTCTGATGGCTGACGCCTTCGACGTGATCGTGATCGGGTCCGGCCCCGGCGGCTATGTAACCGCCATCCGCGCCAGCCAACTCGGCATGAAGACCGCCATCGTCGAGCGATCCGAGATGGGCGGCATCTGCCTGAACTGGGGCTGCATCCCGACCAAGGCGCTGCTGAAGTCCGGCGAGATGTACGAGCACCTTGGACACCTGGGCGATTACGGGCTGTCCGCCGAGAATCGCGCCTTCGACTTTGGCGCGGTCATCCAGCGCTCCCGCAAGGTGGCGGCCCAGCTCAACGCCGGCGTCACCTTCCTGATGAAGAAGCACAAGATCGAGGTGGTCGAGGGCTTCGCCAAGCTGGAGAAAGGGCAGGGCGCGCCGACCGTTATGGTGGGCGCCCGCAGGCTGACCGCCAAGCACGTCATCCTGGCCACCGGCGCCCGCGCGCGCACTATCCCCGCCATCGGCCTGGAGCCCGACGGCGAGCGGGTCTGGACCTACCGCGAAGCGCTGGTTCCCAAAGCGGCGCCCAAGACCATGGTGGTCATCGGGTCGGGTGCTATCGGCATGGAGTTCGCAAGCTTTTACCGTGCGTTAGGTTCGGACGTTACAGTGATCGAGATGCTGCCGCGGATCCTGCCTGTCGAGGACGAGGAGGTCTCCAAAGCGGCTCACAAGGCGTTCGAAAAGCGCGGGATCAACTTCCGCGTCCCGGCTGGCGTGAAGAAGCTCAGCAAGACGGCCAAGGGGGTCACCGGCTGCCAGGTCGTGACGCTGTCGCTGCCCGACACCTACGTCTCGACGCCCACGGAACTCACGGCGTATTTCAACTTCAAGAAATAGCGGCGGTCGGCGCAGCGCGCAGCGCCTCGTCGTCCATCGATGTCCCGTCATTCGGCGGG
>JANPKX010000336.1:0-1919 GCA_031426235.1 Alphaproteobacteria bacterium
TAGAGGGCGGAGCAGGTTGTGCGAGAACAAACAAAGAACATAAGAGCCCTGATGTCAAACTTTGGCCCGTCTCAGGCGGTCCCCGCTGCTCTAAGGCGGTGCCTGGGCTAGAACAGGCCGGCGCGCTGGGCGATCACCACCGCGGCGATGACGAGGATCAGTACCTGAAGGATCGTGCCGAACGGGGCGGGCAGCGGCAGCCGCTGCGCAGCCCAGGCGAGCAGTCCGGCGACGAGGATGACGATGACGGCAAAGACGAGAATGGACATGGCAATAGTTCCCTAGGCGGCTGGGCCGCGTTGGAAGCTACAGCGTGCGCGCGGGCGAAGCGTTCCCTCAGGTCGGCGCGGCCCTATGTCTGTCCGTCGTCTGCTCGCGCCGCGTAGCGCTGGGCGATGACCGCACAGGCCATAAGCTGAACCTGGTGAAATACCATCAGCGGAATCAGGGCGACGCCGGCGACGGCGGGCGGGAACAGGGCCGCCGCCATGGGGGCGCCGCTGGCCAGGGACTTCTTGGAGCCGCAGAAGACGATGGCGATCTCGTCGGCCTTGTCGAAGCCGAGCAGGCGCGCGGCGAGGAGGGTGGCGCCCAGGACGGCGGCAAGGAGGACCCCGCACAGGAGGAGCAGGCGGGCGAGGTCGAGGCCGTCCAGGCGGGTCCAGACGCCCTCCACGACGGCGCCTGAGAAGGCCGTGTAGACGACCAGCAGGATCGTCCCGCGGTCGAACTTCGAGAGCACGGCGTTGCGCGCCGCCACCCAGCCGCCGATCCAACGCCTGAGCAGCTGACCCGCCACGAAGGGTGCCAGTAGCTGCAGGACGATCGACCAGACCTGGTCCGCCCCGATCCCGCCGTCAGCCTGCAACAGCAGCCCGACCAGGAGGGGGGTGAGGAACACGCCCAGCAGGTTGGAGGCGGAAGCCGCGGCGACCGCGGCGGCCACATTGCCACGCGCCACGCCCACGAAGGCGATCGAGCTCTGGATGGTCGAGGGCAGGCAGCCCAGGAAGATCAGGCCGGCGGCCAGCGGCGGCGGGGTGATCCAGGCCGGGAGGGCCGCCACCCCCAGGGTCAGCAGGGGGAAGAGGGCAAAGGTCGAACCCAGCACCACCAAATGCAGCCGCCAGTGGGTAAGCCCGCCGATGACGGCTTCACGCGAAAGGCGCGCGCCGTGAAGGAAGAAGACGACGGCGATGGCGGCCTTGGTGATGCCGCCGGCCCAGACCGCCGCCTCGCCGCGCACGGGCAGCCCCGAGGCCAGGGCGGCCATGGCCAGGATCAGGACGAGATAGGTGTCGACCTTGAGCGATTTCAGCCCGCTCATCTCCACAATCCGCTCATCCCGGCGAATGCCGGGAACCAGATCTCAGGCTCCGCAATCGGTCGTTGTGCAGAGAGGCGCCAGAAAGCGTTCGTCCAAGCCATGTCATCTGGGTCCCGGCATTCGCCGGGATGAGCGGGTCTTGGGATTTTCGCTCACGCGTCGACCAGGAAGGACAATTGCCGCTCCACCAGCTCATTGCGGCCCTGGGCGATCTCGCGGTCCAGCAGGCGGGTGGGGTATTCGCCGGTGAAATAATGGTCGGTGAACTGCGGCTGGGCGGCGTTGCGCTCGACGCCCATGGCCCAGTAGAGCCCCTCGACCGAAAGGAAGCCCATGGAATCCACGTTGAGGATGCGGGCGATCTCGTCCACCGAGTGGTTGGCGGCCAGCAGCTTGTCGCGATCGGGCATGTCGATGCCGTAGTAGTCCGGCCACTGGATCGGCGGCGAGGCGGAACGCAGGTGAACCTCGGCGGCCCCGGCCTCGCGCACCATGCGCACCACGCGCACGGAGTTGGTGCCGCGCACGATGCTGTCGTCGACCAGCAGTACCCGCTTGCCCGCCAGCACGGCGCGGTTGGGCGACAGCTTCA
>JANPKX010000337.1:0-4107 GCA_031426235.1 Alphaproteobacteria bacterium
GGCGCGGGTCGCTACCAACCCGACGGCGTTTTCCACCTTCTTCCAGAACGTCAACTACATCGGTGCGGTCTCCGGGCCGAACGACAACTGGTACGTGGGCTGGACGTGCGGCCTGGCCGGCGCGACCGCTTGCTGATCACGACTCGCACAGACGGCGGCGGAGCCGGGCTCCGCCGCCGGTTTCTTTCCCTTCCGATGAAGGCGCCGCTGCCCATGTCATTCCCCTTCCGAAACCTGAGCGCCGTGCTGCTGGCCGGTACGTCGCTCAGCGTCGCCACGTCGGCGTTCGCCCAGACCACCTCGCCTGCCGCTCCGGCCACCGCCGAGACCGAGGTCGAGGAGGTCATCGTCAACGGCAAGTTCATTCCGGACCAGATCCGCGACACCGCCGAGGTCGCCAACTTCCTGACTATTGAGGAAATCCAGCGGGCGGGCGACGATACCGCCGCCCAGGCGCTGACCCGCGTCACCGGCCTTTCGGTGGTCTCCGGCCGCTTCATCTACGTTCGGGGCCTGGGCGAGCGCTACTCGCAGGCGCTGCTGAACGGATCACCCCTGCCGAGCCCCGAGCCCCTCCAGCGCGTGGTTCCGCTGGACCTGTTCCCGGCCTCGATCCTGGCCGGCACGGCGGTTCAAAAGACCTTCTCGGCCAACTACCCGGGGGAGTTCGGCGGCGGCATCATCGATCTGCAGACCGTCGGCGTCCCTGACAAGAGCTACCTCAACATCGGCGGCAGCCTGAGCTTCGATACCGAAATCACGGGCAAGAAGGGGCTGACCTACTACGGCTCCAAGATCGACGAGTTCGGGTTCGACGACGGCGCGCGCAAGCTCCCCATCGGCGTGCGCCAGTTTGCGTCCGACCGTCCGGTGGTGTTCAGCGGGTCGACCGGCGGCCTCACCCTTGATCAGTTCAAGGCGGTGGGACGCAGCTTCACCAACGCGCCGCTTAACGTCATCCAGCGCGATCGCATTGGCCCGAACGGCAATATCGATGTGGCCGGCGGCACCAATTTCGAGACCGACACGGGACGTATCGGCGTCGTTGGCGTTCTGAGCTATCGGAACAGCTGGCTGAACCGGATCGGCGTGCGTCAGACATCCATTCCAGACGTCGGCGGCATCACCCTGGGCACCGACGCCCGCTTTGAGGCCAACCAGAACGACATCAACTGGAGCGGCCTGGGTGGCCTGGCGTGGGAGTTCGGCGACAACGAGATCCGTTACACGGGCCTTTGGATCCGCTCCACGTCGAAGCGCGCCCGGATCACCGCCAATACGGCGATTTCGCAGAACAACGCCAACGTCAACAGCTACAATACCGAGTGGTTCCGGCGTGAGCTCCAGCTCAGCCAGCTCTCGGGCAAGCACAAGCTGGGCGAGATCGACATCGACTGGCGCGGCACTTATGGCCGAACTACACGCGAGGCGCCCTATGAGCGGCTGTATCGCTATGCGCTCCGGGCGGACGGCCAACGTACGGCGCTGCTTTCGGGCGCCAACCAGCTGGTGTCCTTCTCTGACCTTGACGAGAACATCGCCACCGCGAATGTCGACTTCAAGTACGAGCTCCCCTTCGACTTTGTCCGGCAAGCTGAGCTTAAGGTGGGTTTCGCCTGGCAGAATAACGACCGCACGTCGGTCCGGCGCGACTTCACCTACGACCAGGGTCGCAACTGGGACCCTGCCCGCTACGGCACGGAGCGGATCGATTTCCTGGTTTCCGACCGGAACATCAACGACGAGATCGTGTCGCTGCGCGAGCTCACCGGCTCAGCGCTCACCGGCGACACGGCGCTCTACAACGCCGGCCTCAAGGTCTATGCCGGCTACGCCCAGATCGACGCCGAAATCCGTCCGCTGCTGCGTGGCAGCATCGGCGTGCGCTACGAGGATGCCAAGGAAACTATCGAGACGCGCGACATCTTCAATCGCGCCGCGGGCGCCATCTTCAGCCGCAAGATCGCAAACGACTATCTCCTGCCGACCGCGACCCTCACGTGGAACTTCGCTGAGGACCAGCAACTCCGGTTCGGTCTGTCCAAGACCATAGGGCGGCCCCAGTTCCGCGAACTCGCGCCGCAGCGTTACCGCGACACCGAGACCGACCGCATCCTGACCGGCAATCCGTTCCTGGAAGACACCCGCTTCAAGAACGCGGACCTGCGCTACGAGTACTATTTCGCCAAGGGCCAATACCTGACGCTCGGTGGCTTCTTCAAGCGGCTGGACAAGCCGGTTGAGGTTCTGGCGGTCGTCGGCTCCGATGGAGCCTTCCAGCAGACGTTCTTCAATGCCCCCTCGGCCGACCTCTACGGCATCGAGGCGGAGGTGAAGAAGTACTTTGATGTCGAGACGGGGTTGGGCTGGGTTGACGCCAAGCGCTGGCTGGTCGCGGTAAACTACACCTACAGCAAGTCAAAGCTGAAGGCGGGCTCCGGGGATACGATTATCCTCAACACGACGGGCGTCCGCACGAATCCGGCCGCGACCGATTACATCGTCGATGGTGATCCGCTGCAGGGTCAGTCCGACCACTTGGCCAACCTCCAGCTCGGCTTCGAGGACGAGGAAGCGCAATCCCAGGCGACCGTGCTCATCACCTATGCCAGCAAGCGCGTGTCGGCGCGGGCCAGCAGCATCGACCTGCCGGATATCGTGCAGAACCCGGGCGTGAGGCTGGACTTCGTCTATCGCAAGACATTCACGTTGATGGACCACGAGTTGTCAGGCTCGTTCGAGGCGCGAAACCTGACAGGGCGGGACTCCTACGAGTTTCAGTCGGCAGGCGGAAAACGCTTCGACACCAATTCGTACGAACAGGGTCGGACCTTCAGCCTGGGTCTGACCGCCAAATTCTGAGGACGCGGACAGGCCGCTAAGCTGCGGCCTCGTCCGTTACGGCGGCGAGGCCATCGCGATCGCGTCCGATCAGGGCGGTGATCTCTTCCGGCGACAGCTGGAAGACCAGGCCGATGGCGCGCAGGGAGTGGCCCCTTCGCCGCATGTCCCGGGCGAACTTCAGCTGGTGCGCGGTCAGTGGCGATGAGGTTGCGCGCGCGCGTCGACGGCTCGACGCCGGCTTCCGATGGCGCGCCTCGTGCTCGGCCAGCACGGCGAGGATCCGTGGCATCGGCCCGTGTGGAGTCAGATTCTCCACGCCGCCGCTGCCGACCAGCCTTAGGGTAACGCCCGCCTCGTGGAACCGACTGAGTAGCCGCACGAGTTCGCCCAACTCGATATCCAGACACTCAAGGCTGTGAACGACGACTTCATCGCCGTCCTTCAGGCCCTGCAGCAATGGCATCAGGATGCGACGGCCCGCGAGGGTCGTTGAGCGCTCTTCCAGCACCACGTCGCACCCTGTCGCCTCGAGGTCGCGGCGTTGCTGCACGGCGGACGGCAGGCCTGGCGCGATCCGGATCAGGCCATAGCGCATTCCCACAGTCTCCTTAGTCGCACCAATGGGCCGCCGCTGCGGAGCCGATGCGCCGTCACAGCAAAGATGTGGCGTGTTTGCGACACCGTGATGATGAGGATATGACAGTAAGATGACAATCTAGGCCCGAGGGTCACCAAAAATTCTTGTCACGCGAATGTCGTAAAACTTTCGCAGGCCGAAGATTGGGGTTAGCGTCCTCACCAGAGAGCGGCTTGAACCGCCATTTTGGAGGATTCCGCGATGAAAACATTCGTCTGCACTGTCGCCCTGGCGCTTCTGTCCGCGGGCGCCGTCCATGCGGCTGAGGCGTCGAACGCCCCTACGGGTCAGGCGACGCTGAGCAGCGATACGGCCAAGTCGCCGCGCCTGGTTTATGTCTGTGAGGCGGACGCTGCCACGCGCCGCGCCTTCATACGTGAATTTGGGTCGGCGGGTTTCGTGAGCGCCGAGCAGGCGCGCGCAAAGGGCGAGGCGTGGAATGCACCGAGGTGCATCTCTGCGTCGCAGGCCCGCCGGCTAAAGCAACTCGCCAGCGCCCGCTGAGCGTCTCTAGCGCGCGCTGAGGGCCAAGCGGGACAAGATAGCCCGAACGTAGGCCTGGGTTTCCGCATAGGGGGGTACGCCGCCGTAGCGGGTCACCGCCTCGGGGCCGGCGTTGTAGGCGG
>JANPKX010000338.1:0-1987 GCA_031426235.1 Alphaproteobacteria bacterium
CCTGCGGGAAAAGCTGGCACAGGTAATCGCGCAGAAGTCGCAGGCCGAGTGGACCGCGCTCATGGGCGCCACCGATGTGTGCTTCGCGCCCATTCTCGACCTCGATGACGCGCCCCGGCACCCCCACAACGTCGCACGCCAGACCTTCGTCGAGGTGGCCGGGGTGACCCAGCCGGCCCCGGCGCCGCGCTTCTCCGCGACCCCTGGCCAGATCCAGGGTCCGCCGCCAGCGGTGGGCGCCCACAACCAGGAAGCCCTGGCGGACTGGGGCTTCACGAACACCGAGATCGAGGCGTTGTCGGCGGCGGGGGCCTTATAGCCATTCCCTAACGGAAGCGTTCAGACTGGGTTCAGCGACCCGGCTGCATTCTGCGTCTCGGGATGGACGCCGCGCTCTCCCGTCCCTCGAAAGCGGCGGCCGACCTGGATGGACGCACACGCCCATCGGCGACGCACCGGCTCTGCCAAGGCAACCGGTGCGTCGCTATGCGCGCGCCAACTGCGCGCTACCAAGGCCACCTATCGGCCGCTATGATTTGCCTCCGGGCCAACCGGCGCCCCGAGTCGCACATTCGCTCGCGCATGAACCTGCAACGACTGATCGGACGGGTCCGCGCGGCGGATTGGGATCCGTTGCATGCGGTCCGGCTGCTGCTGGTCGTCACCGGCCGGGCGCTGACGCGGATGTGGGGGCGGGACGTGATGCTCTACACGGGCGGCGCGTCGTTCTTCATCATGTTGGCGATCTTCCCCGCCCTGGCCATCGCCATGGGCCTCTACAGCCTGCTGTCGGATCCAACTCGCGTTGCGGAACAGGGCGAGGCGCTGGCGCGGGTCATGCCCGATGCGGCGCGGCTGATCTTTCAGAGCGAACTGGTACGGTTGTCGCAGGCGCCGCAGGGGTCGATCTCGGTGCAGAGCGGGGTGGCCCTGGTGATCGGGGGCTACGCGGCCCATCGCGGATTCAAGGCGCTGTTGGCCGGTCTGTCGTTCATCCACGAGGAAGAGCGCCAGCGGGGCTTCCTCGGCTTCAACCTGATGGCGCTGTTTGTCCTGGTCGCCGCAATGGGCGCGATGGGGGTTCTCTCCAGCGTCTTTTTCGCGTTTCGCATCCTGGGCGAGAGTTTCGGGTTGCGGCCCTTGCAGGGCGTGCTGTGGCTCTACAGCGAGTGGACCTGGGCGAGCACCGGGATGGCGCTCGGCATGACCCTGATCTACCGCTGGGCCATGTCGCGCGATCCGGTGGACTGGCGCGCCTCGTTCCTGGGCGGGTTGGCGGCCGCGGCCTTGTGCATCTTTGCGTCCTGGGGACTGGGGATTTACGTGGAGCAGATCGCGGCGCTGGGCGCGACCTACGGCTCGATCGCCACCGTCGTCATCTTCCTCATCTGGCTGAGCTGGAACGTGAACGCCTTGTTCTTCGGGGGCGCGCTGGCGACCGAGGTCGAACTGGCGCTGCGGCGTCAGCGGCTCAGGCCTTCTCCACCAGAAAGCTGAGAGTCGCGTCCGTCTGCGACTGCTCAATGACACGCGCGCCGATCTGGCCGACGAAGTGGGGCACGTCGATCCGAGCCAGAGGATCGTCAGCCAGCAATCGCACCCGCCCGCCCGCCGGCGCCTGCTCGAGCGCCCGCCGGAGTCGAAGGGTCGGGACCGGGCAGCGGTGGCCGCGCGCATCGATCAGGATTTCACCTGCTGTCATGCGCGCGCTCTACACCAGGACGTGGCCTATCGCGAGAGGTGCAGGGCGGCGATCTGACCTGCGATGCTTTGGAACACCTGAGTCAAGGTCGAGGAGTTTTGCACGTCATAGTAGTAGTCTTCCGACGTCGCGCAGCCTTTCAGGAGGTCGCTTGACCCGGACGAGACCTCTACCCGGACGGTATAGATCTCGATGTCCTTGTTCTTGATGTTGTTGCACAGGAGCTGGAGGCGGTAGTCGAGTGCCGCGGTCCGCTCGTCGGACGACGCGCCTTGGGCCAGCGGC
>JANPKX010000339.1:0-4677 GCA_031426235.1 Alphaproteobacteria bacterium
TCTCGAAGTCCTTGATGAAGCCCGCCACGCTCACCTTGCCGAAGCGATCGAAGTACCACTCCAGCGAGACGTCGTAGTTCGTCGAGCGGAACGGATCGACCTCCGGGTTGCCGCCCCCGGCGTTGGGAATGTCGGCCGCCAGCGACAGGCCCGGCGCCAGGACATTGAGGCTCGCGCGGGAAATCGCCTTGTTCGCGGCCAGCCGCAGGATGACCTCGTCCGTGAGGTCGATCTTCAGATTGAAGCTGGGCAGGACGTCGGTGTAGGTCTTCTCAAAGGTGACCGGGATCGCCACCAGCAGGCCGTTCACCACCTGATTGCTGTAGCCGAAGATCTTCTGGTCCGTGCTGCTGACCCGCAGGCCCAGGTTGCCCGAATAGGCAATCGAACCCATTTCCCCCCGGAACGAGGCGACCGCATAGCCCGAGGTGATGTCCTCGTTGAAGTGCGACTGGGTCAGCAGGTCCTGGGGCGTCGGCGGCGTCTGCAGCAGGGCTTGCGGCAGGTACTTGGCGAACAGGAAGCTGTTGTTCGGGTCGAGCCAGGTTCGTGGGTAGCCGGCGGCGAACCCTTTCAGAAAGTCGTTGTAGGGCAGCGGGTTGACCGAGCCCGGCCCAGCCTGGGCCGGCGAGACCCCGACAAAGGTCGGCGCGTTGCGGTCGATCCGGAAGTAGTCGTGCTCGCGCTGCTCATAGGAAACGCCGGCGGCGATCCGGGTCAGGAACCCGTCGAAGCTGCGTGAGGCGTCCAGCTTCAGCCCAAGATCGGTGTCCCAGGCGTCCTGGGGACGGGCCTGCACGTTGCTGAGCACGCTGGTGAACAGCGTGGGGTCGACCAGGCTGATGCTGGGGGTGAGGATCGCCGGGTTCTTGTAGCCCCGGGAGAAGTCGTAGGCGACGCTCGTGCCGTTCGCGACGAACCGGGTGCGGACGATGGGCCGCTTGGTGCTGCTGTCGGCGCGCGAATAGTTGACATCGGCGGCGATCACCCAGTCTCCCGGCGTCCACCGCTGGTTGATGCCGACGCTCCAGAGGTCGTGGCGCTGCAGCGACGTCTCGTCCGACAACTGCACCTGGACGTTGTCCATAATCCCCTTGATCGCCGTCTTGTTGGCGTCGACCGTGAAGGAGCCGGGTCGCAGGGAGCCGCTGTTCAGGAAGAAATCGACTCCGTACTCCTTGTAGGAATTGTCCAGCCGCGTCACCAACACGTCGAGACTGGTCTCGAAATCGTCGTTGGGTTCGTACTGCAGGCTCCCGGCCAGCGTGTAGCGCTTCCGGTCCTCGGTCTCGATGGTCGGCCGCACACGGGCCGGCAGATAGACGTCGCGCGCCGGGAAGAGGTCTACGTTCCGCCCGGTCAGCCAGGGATCCTGCTGATAGGCGCGATCCTGGCGCGCATGCCGGGTGGAATACACGCCCGAAAGCAGCGCCCCGAAGGTCTTGTCCGCATTGGTCCAACTGCCCAGCGCCGTATAGGCGCCGTCGACCTTGTCAACGAGCTGGCCGTAGTTGGCCTTCGCCGAAACGGTGAGGCGTTGGCCGATGTCCAGCGGGCGATAGGTGTGAAGGTTCACATTCCCTGCGATGCCGCCCTCGGTGGTCTCCCCGGTCGGGGTCTTCACCACCTCGACCAGCGAGATGACGTCGGAGGGCAGGACGTCGAAGCGGAACTGGCGACCTTCCTTGCCGCCGTTCTCGATCGACTCGTTGACCGCGATATTGCGGCCGTTGAGCTGGACGTTCTGGAAATCCGGCGGCAGGCCGCGCAGGTTGATGTGTGTCGCTTCGCCCCGCGTCGGGCTGGAGCCTTGCGAGGTGCGGTCCAGGGTAATGCCCGGCACCCGCTGCAAGGCTTCGCCGATGTTGCTGGACGGGAATTTCCCGACATCCTCGGCCGAGATCGCGTCGACGATAATGTCGGCGTTGCGCTTTATCTGGACGGCCTTTTCAAGGCTCTTGGCGTAGCTGCCGGTGACGACGACGGCCTCGACCTCGGTCGTAGCGTTGGGCGCCGCCGCCGCATCGGCCGCAGCGGCGCAGGCGGGATAGACCAGGGCTGCCACGCTCGCGGCGCCCAATAACGATAGTCTGACACTTCTGTTTTGCACGCCCCGCCCCCAATAAAGAAAACGTTCGGCGCGTTTGCCGAACGAAGACGAGCGGACAGATAGAAAGTGTTTGTGATGGCGAGACACTTTGTTTGTGAATATTTAAAGACAGAGGTATCATATTGTTCACAGGGGTTCAATCTAGAACGATTGATCTATTCCATTGCGCGGTTTTACCGAGACTTTTCTGCTCAATGGTGTGCGAATTCCATTTGCGTGGCGTCTTGCCAGCTTCGACGCCTGCGCGGGTGTATTCACGGGTAAGCCAGCAACGTTAGGCAGGCGTCGGCGCTCCGTCGACAGGCTCACGGCCTTCGGGGCGGAAAGCCATCTCATCAATGGCGCTAAGCGCAACGCGCGCGGCACAGGTCCTGAGGCGGTGCGCGGTCATGGGCTACGGCCAGGCCGGAGTTGGGAGACCTTCACCAGACTGGAGACCGGTCGCCGCCCGACTGAGCGCCAAGCTGCGTCAGCGCCCCATGGCCCTGAGACGCTGCGCCGTTGGCCGGGCGTTTGGCGCCAGCGGGGTTGAGGCCGCCGGCGCCGAGACTGCCGGCTACATCTTGGCCGAAATCTCCAGGCCGAAGGTGCGCGGTTCATTGAAGAAGCCGCCCTTGCCCGTACGGTCGCTGAGGAACTCGACGAACACATGTTCCTCGTCGAGCAGGTTGCGCGACCAGATCGAGATCGTGGTCATGGCCGGGCCGGTCGGGATTTCCGCCAGCGAAAGGCGCGCGTTCATGATGAATGAACTCTCGCCCTTGGGGTTCTTGATGGTGACCGCGCGGGTGATCGGGTCGTAGGCGACATCGGTGTAGTTGGCATAGTAGCCGTCGCCATAGTTGCCATCGAGGTGGGCGACAAATTGACCCGCCATGAACGGGCGCTTGTAGTCGACCGCGAAGCTGGCGGAGTTGTCCGGCGTGTAGACCTGATAGATCGGGATCGGAACCGTGATCAGCTGCCCGTTGGCCTGCCGGAACGGGTTCAACGTATTGGGGATGGTCACCTTGTTGTAGGCGTAGCTGGCCGTGAGCGTGAGTTCCTCGGTTGCCGCGAAAGCCAGGTCGGCTTCAAATCCCCGAACCTTGCCGTTGCCCGGCGCATTGATGGTCTCGGTGGTCGTTCTCTGGGTCTGCAACAGGGCGCCGGTGACCGGATCGGTCTGCAGATACTGGGCGCTGAAGTCGAGCTGGATGTCCTTGTACCGGCCCGTGTAAGCGGACGCATTCAGGCGCACCCGGCGATCGAGCAATTCAGCCTTGAAGCCACCCTCGAACATCGCGACGGTTTCCGGACTGAACGGCTCGTAGCGCAGGGAACGCGAGTTGGCGCCGCCCGACTTGTAGCCAGTGCTGTACTTTCCGTAGAGCAGCACATCAGCCGACACGTCGTAGGCCACATTGATGACGGGGTCGAAACGCGACCAGGATTGGTCCAGGATGTTGGGCGAGGTCAGGCCGCTGATGATCCGTCCCGCCGAGCCGACCGGGAAATTGATGTTGTTGATGGTTCGCAGTCGGCCCAGTTTCTCGTCCCGCGTCCAGCGTCCGCCTGCCGTCACGTGCAACTGGTCGTCCAGCAGCGGGGGCGTGTAGGTAACCTGGCCGAAGGCGCCGTAGCTCTTGGTGGTCACCTCACTGGCGCGGTCGATCCGCTGGGCCAGCGGGTCGACGTTGCGTGGCACGTTGGCGACGCCGATCGCATCGGTGAAGATGTTGGTGGTGAAGGCGCGGGCGTTGTCGCTCACCCGTTCGCGATAGTAGATCCCGCCGAAAAGGTACTTCAGCCGCGGCAGCTCGCCGATCAACTGGACCTCTTGGCTCTGCTGGTTCTGGCGGAAGTCCGCCAGGCTGTAACGGCCGAATTCCTGGTTCAGGAATGTGGCGCCCGTGCGGAAGGCGCCGCCGGACTGCGCCACTGAGCCATTGTCGAACTGCGTCTGGGTCAGTTCGCGGTAAGAGGTGATCGACTTCAGGAGCATGGCGTCGCTGATCCGCCAGTCCGCGGTCAGGCGGTGGCCGAAGGTCTTTCCGACGCTCTCCTGCTGCGGAACCCCGTAGGTCGCCGTGTCGATCCGCTTGTTGCTGGCCGTATTGCCGGCCGCGGGGACCAACGCCGTGGGGAAGGTGCTGGCCGCCAGGAACTGCTGATAGAGGGTCGTGGTGGCGTCGTAGGCATTGTCGTAGGCGTAGTCGGCCGAGAAATTGTCCGTGGGCTCCCAGAGGACGCGGCCACGCACCGCGCGCTTGTCGTAGCCGCCAAAGTCGTCAGCGGTGACCAGCGGGTTCTTCACCCAGCCGTCGCGGGCCGTGACCACGGCGTCCAGCTTGAACGAGAAGTCCATGAAGCGCGGCATGTCGAGGTGGATCTCGCCGGTGTAGCCGCTGTAGTTCGACAGCCCTGCCTTGGCCAGCAGGCCGAACTCGCCGGTCGGCTTCTTGGTCGTGATGCTGACTGCGCCGCCCTCGGTGTTGCGGCCGAACAGCGTGCCTTGGGGGCCCTTCAGCACTTCGATGCTGTCAACGTCGTAGAGCGCAGTGCCCAGACCCTGCGGCCGGCCCATG
>JANPKX010000340.1:0-2747 GCA_031426235.1 Alphaproteobacteria bacterium
TCTCCAACTCGGACAGCGTCACCGACCTCGACGCCGTCTATGGGATGGTCGAGCAGGCCAAGAAGGAATTCGGCGGCCTGCATGCTGTCATCAATCCGGCGGGAATTCTCCGTGACGTGATGTTCCACAAGATGACCGAGACCGAGTGGGACGCCGTCATCGCGGTCCACATGCGCGGCAGCTTCAACGTCGCCCGCGCCACCATCGAGCTGTTCCGTGAACAGAATGACGGCGCCTACATGTTCTTCACCTCGACGTCCGGCCTGTTCGGCAACATCGGCCAGGCCAACTATGGCGCGGCCAAGATGGGCATCGCCGGCATGTCGCGGATCATCGCTATGGAAGGCGCCCGCAATAACGTGCGCTCCAACTGCCTGGCGCCGGTCGCCTGGACCCGCATGACCCAGTCGGTGCCGATCAAGGATGAGGCCGCCGCCGCACGCCGCGCCGTGATGGCCGAGAAGATCCGCGCTGACCAGCCGGCCCGCTTCTCCGTCGCCATGGTCACGCCCGCCGCCGCCCACGTCTCGGGCCAGATTTTCGGCTCCTCCGGCGAGAACATCATCCTCTACTCCCAGCCCCGCCCGATCGAGACGGTGACCAAGGAAGAAGGCTGGACGGTCGAGACCATCCTGTCGGAAGCGGTGCCGAAGATGGCGCCCAAGTTCTTCGACCTGAACCGCGCGACGTTGCCGGGCGCCCAGCCGGCCAAGGCGCCGGCCTAGCTTTCCGCCTTGCCCTGCCTCCCCCGCGACGTGCGTCGCGGGGGAGGTTAGGAGCGCTCTGGCGCCGCGGTTGCGTCACAGCGTTCCATGAGTCTCGGTTTGACCCAGATTGGCGCGCACCTGCAGGGCATGGCTTATGTCATGGCCGAGCAGGCGCGGCTGTCCAGCCAGCAACAGACGGCCCGCTCGGCGGCTGACCGCATGCGCGCCGACCAGACCCGTGCGGTCGAACCGGTTCGCCGGCTGGTGGAGACGCCGACCCAGATCCGCGCGCAGGTGATGGCCGAGCGCGGCGTCGATCGCCTGGACCTGATGCGGCTTGGCCCCCAGGCCCGCATCGAGGCTGAGATCTCGATCAGCGCGGAAGCCGCCCAGCGGGCCGCCAGGGCCCGCCAGAGCCACACCGGCGCCTTCATCGACCTGCGGGTCTAGCCGCCCCCTTAGAGCCGGTGACGCAGCCGCCACGCGTCGCGCGTCAGCTCCCAGTAGATCGAGCGCCGCACGGTGCCGTCCGGCCGCACCACGTCACGCTCGCCCATGCGCACGAACCCCGCCGCGTCGATGCCCTTCTGGACGCGGATGTTGTCTAGCGCGGCCGTCAGGCACATCATCCGCACGCCCAGAGTCTGGAAGATCCAGCCGAAGCTGTGCGCCATCCCCGCGCCGCCCCGGCCCTGGTTCTGAAGGTCGGCGCGCACGCCGCCCCCCAGTTCAGCGGCGGACCGCTCAGGCCAGACGGTGATGTTCGAGTAGCCGGCGATTTCGCCCGCCGCATCCAGCGTCACCATCAGCAGCCCTTCGCCGGCGGCGCGCTGAGCCTCGCCGTCGGCCACCCACGCGGCGACGCTGTCTAGGTTGAACGGGCGCGGCAGGTCGTAGATGGGGCCGGAGACGCGGTCGTCCGAGAACAGCGCCAACAGCCCCGGAACATGCTCGGTGCTCGCCAGCGTCCGGCCCGGGCCCAGGCTCGCCACATCAGCGCTCCTGACGGCCTGGCGGATCGCCAGCGCCTCGGCGGCCGCCACCTCCAGCACGGTCTTGGGCGGAGTGCTCACGACGCGGCCAGGGTTTGCAGCGCCTCCCCGTCCAGCCGGCGCACAGTCCATTCCGTCTTCGCCGAGGCGCCCAGGCTGTCGTAAAAGGCGATGGAGGGCGCGTTCCAGTTGAGCACGGCCCATTCCAGCCGACCCAGGTCGGCCTCGACGCAGCGTTGCGCCAGCCGCCGGAGCAGGGCCTTGCCGGCCCCGCCGC
Source organism: Alphaproteobacteria bacterium (assembly GCA_031426235.1). Classification (GTDB taxonomy): domain Bacteria; phylum Pseudomonadota; class Alphaproteobacteria; order Caulobacterales; family Caulobacteraceae; genus Phenylobacterium. The sequence continues at coordinate 1,977 of JANPKX010000340.1, forward strand.
CCCGCGCCTCGGTGCGAACGAAGAGATCCTCCAGATAGATGCCGGCCTGCCCGCGGAAGGTCGAGTAGTTGTAGAACCACAGGGCGAAGCCGACGGGCTGGCCGTGCTGCTCGGCGATCTCGCAGAAGGCGCGCGGGTTCTCTCCGAACAGGTCGCGGCGGATGTCGGCCTCGGTGGCCTCGACCTCGTGCGCCAGGCGTTCGTATTCGGCCAGTTCACGGATGAACGACAGGATCAGCGGCGCATCGGCGACGGTGGCGACGCGGACGATAACGCTCACCGGCTAGACCCGCGCGCCGGTGGTTTCCTCGGACAGGGCCCACAGCCGCTCGGCGCCTTCGGCATCAAGCGCGTGGGGCATGACGCCCTCGAAGGGGTTGTCCTGGGTCCAGGGCAGTGCCTGGGCGCAGTTCTCCAGGTAGAGACCTCCGACGCCCTCCAGCTCGGCCCCGACCGCGGCCCAGACGCTGGTCGAGGCGCCCTGCTCCGTGGACTTGAACCTGTCGCTGACGTTGCCGTGCTCATCCATCCAGCCAAAGGCAATCATCTCCTCTCTGGGAAGGTGACGCTGCAACGGGGTCATGATCCCGCCCGGCATGACGGCATTGGCAGTGACGCCCAGGTCGGCGAAGCGCTTGTGGAATCCCACCGCGAAGAGCGCATTGGCGGTCTTGGCCTGACCATAGCTCTCCCACTTGTCGTAGGGGCGGTGGCGATAGTGGGGATCGTCGAAGTTCACGCCGCCGCGGCGGTGGCCGATTGACGAAAGCG
>JANPKX010000341.1:0-6530 GCA_031426235.1 Alphaproteobacteria bacterium
TGACCAGGGCCGACAGGGTCTGCCAGACGCTGAGGGGGATGGCCATGAACGTCAGGGACGTGAAGTTCTCGTCCCCGCCATGGAAGTCCTTCACATAGGGCAGGCCGTTCTCCAGATAGGCGCGGGACATCTTCTCCTCGCCGCCGACGTGGAACAGGATCGGCACGCCGGCCTCCTGTGCTACGGCCCACAGGGGGTCCAGCTCGCGGTGGCTGGGCGAGAAGCCGGGGGGATGGCGCGAGGGCACGACCAGCGCCTTGGCGCCCAGGGCCAGCGCCTCGCGCGCGATCTGGGGCGCCCGCGCGCGGTCGATCAGCGGCACGTAGCCGGTGGCCAGCAGGCGGCGATCGACCGAACAGAACTCGGTCATCATGCGGTTGTGCGCGCGGGCGGCCTCAACGGCCAGCTCGACCTCGCCCATCTGCTCCAGGCCGAAGTTGCTCAGGCAGGCGGTGGTGAAGACCAGTTGCGAGGCGAAGCCCAGATGGTCGAGGCTGGCGGGCCGCTGGTCGGCGTTGAAGGCGCCCAGGGCCTCGTAGTTCTTGCGCAGCAGGATGTTGGCCTCCGCGCCGGCGAGGAAATCGGGGTCGCGCGCCTTGTCGGCCGCCTTGGCGAACCACTCGGGCAGGACGTCGGCCTTGCCGGTCTTGTCCGCGAAGTCGGCGCGGAACCGGGGGTCGAGATAGCGGTTGATCGTGCCCGGCAGCTCCATGATGTGGCTGTCGGCGTCATGGACGGTCTGGCCTTCAACATACGGCATGGCGCATCCTCCCTGGATGTCTTTGTTGTCAGGCCGCCATACCGGACCGCCCGCCGCCTCCCGTCAAGATTTCTGGACGCGCCATCCCGCTAAGGTGGCGCGCGACCTGATCGGCTGGACGGTGCTGGCGCATGGTGTCGGCGGCCGGATCGTGGAGACCGAGGCCTACCATCACGAAGATCCCGCCTCGCACAGTTTCAACGGGCCGACGCCGCGCAACGCCGCCATGTTCGGGCCGGCCGGCCATGCCTATGTCTACCGCTCCTACGGCATCCACTGGTGCCTGAACGTGGTCTGCGGCGAGAGCCCGGGCAGCGCCGTGCTGATCCGCGCGATCGAGCCGACGGCGGGACTGGACGCTATGCACGGCCGGCGGGGCGTGGAGGACATTCGCGCGCTGTGCTCGGGACCTGGCAAGCTGTGTCAGGCGCTGGCGATCAGCGCCGAGCATGACAGGCTGGCGCTGGACCTACCGCCGTTCGCGCTCACGCCCGGCAAGCCGTCCGGCGTGGCGGTCGGCCCGCGCATCGGGATCACCAAGGGCGTCGAGACGCTCTGGCGGTTCGGCGAGGCCGGCTCGCGGTTTCTGAGCCGGCCCCTTCGGCAGGCCTAGAGCTGGGCCAGCATGTAGTCGGCGGCCGAGACCTTGAATTCGCCGCCCTGCTCGACGTTCAGCTCGGCCACGATGCCGTCCTTGACCACCATGGAATAGCGCTGCGAACGCTTGCCCATGCCGAACTTGGAGCCGTCCATTTCCAGGCCCACCGCGGTGGTGAAGTCGGCGTTGCCGTCGCCCAGCATGACGATGTCGTCGCCCACCGCCTGGTCCTCGCCCCACGCCTTCATCACGAAGGCGTCGTTGACCGACAGGCAGGCGATCACGTCGACGCCCTTGGCCTTCAGGTCCGGCCCCAGTTGCTTGAAGCCGGGCAGGTGCTTGGCCGAGCAGGTCGGGGTGAAGGCGCCGGGCAGGGCGAACAGGGCCACGGTCTTGCCCGCGAAGAACTCGCCGGTCTGGATCGGGCGCGGGCCTTCGGCGGTCGCCTGACTGAGGGTCACGTTGGGAACCTTGTCCCCGACTTTGATGGTCATGGTGTCGTCTCCTTGCAGATGGAACGGATTAAACACGCAGATAGCCGAGAAGGACCCGCAGCCGTAGCCATGTTTTCTGGATCTGCACGCCGCGCCTTGATGTCGGCGCGATCCGGCGGAATGCTTGGCGGCGATGCAAAGCGCTTTCCTGACCGGCCAGCTGCTGATCGCCATGCCCGGCATCGGCGACCCACGCTTCGAGCGCGCCCTGATCCTGATCTGCGCCCACGACGGCGAGCATGCCATGGGCGTGACGCTGAACCGGCCGGTCGAGGGCCTGAGCGTGGCGGCGCTGCTGGCGCGCATGGAGATCGAGCCCGCCGGGCCGCTGGCCGACGCGCCGGTTCTGATGGGCGGGCCCGTCGAGATGGAGCACGGCTTCGTCCTGCATACCCCCGACTACCACGCCGAGCACAGCCAGTCGGTTGAGGGCGGCCTGACCCTGACCACCACCCGCGAGGTGCTGGCGGCCCTCGGCGGCCCGGCGGCTCCGCGACGCGCGATTCTGGCGCTCGGCTATGCCGGCTGGGGCGGGGGGCAGCTGGAGCAGGAGATTCGCCATAACGTCTGGCTGACGGTCGCCGCCGACGAGGACCTGGTCTTCGACGACGATCACCCGACCAAATGGGCCCGGGCCCTGGGCAAGCTGGGCGTGGACCCCCAGTTCCTGAGCGCTGAGGCCGGCCGGGCCTAAAGTCGCCGGCTCTAGCTGCCGGTCTCGTCCACCACGATGGCGACGGTCTTGCCTCGCGATAACGGCTCCCAGCCCGCGGAGATGGCCGAGGCTATGGCCCGGGCGACCAGGGCTGGTGAAATCTGCGAGGCGTGCAGCTGGGGCGCGCCGAAGCGCGGCTGAGGCCCAGGCGGGAACTCCACCACCGCCTCGCGCTGACCTTCCTTGTGGCGCACGGCGATCGCCATCCCGCGCCACCCCGCCGTGTCGCTGGACCACTGCGGCCTGCGCTGGAGACGCCAGACATAGGTCTCGCCGTCCACCACGGTCTCGATCTCACTCTGCCGGATCTTCGCCATGCCAGGGGGTTAGCGCGTCGAGGCGCGCGAGGCACGTGCGAAGGTGAGCCGGGGGCTGGAAACTCATGCCCCACGGGACCTTGCGGCGTTCGTTGGAAAGCGCAGAGCCCCACTGCGGAAATGGCGCCTAGGCCACGGAGAGGAAGGCCGGCATATCGCCGCCATCCGAAGCTCGAACCGTGAGACCCAATTGCGCCTGCTGCCCCTCGCCATCGCCCTCAGCCTGTTTGCCGCCCCCGCTCTGGCGCAGGACACGTCCCAGAAGATGCTGGACATGGCTCGTCAGATCCGCGCTCAGGCGGCGCAACTGAAGGACCAGCTGTCTCCCGAGGACCACGCCGACATGCTGGCCCAGGCCGCGCAGATCGAACAGGATGTGCGCGAGGGCGGGTTCGCGGCCGCTGTGGCGCCGGAACCGGTTACCCTCGCCAAGCGCATTGCCGACGCCCACCAGGGCCGGCTCGACTGGCTGGACGGCGAGGCCGCCTGCGTCGGCTACGGCTGGGAGAACCACAGCCGGTTCGTGTCGAACTACGGCGACCCCGAGCGCGACCGTTTGTGCCGCGCCGCTTTCGCCCACTACGAGAAATACTTCCTGATGGTGCGCGGCGGCAGCGGCGGCGCGGCCGCCGAGCCGCACCTCGAGGCCTACGACGGCGCGGCCCAGGCGGCCGTGGCCTATTACGGGCGCAAAGGGCGCTAGGCGCCGCGCGTCGGCCCTAGCCCCGCGCCTTCACCGGGGCGGCGCCGTCCACGTAGCTCTCGTTGAGATAAACCTCGGCCTCCTGCGCCGAGAGGGCGGGGGCGTAGCCAAAACCCTGGCCGTAGTCGCAGCCGACAGCCAGGAGGGCCTGGGCCATGCCGGCGTTCTCGACGCCCTCCGCCACCACTTCGAGGGACAGGTCCTGTCCCAGCTTGACCACCGAGGACACGATCTTGGCCGAGCCGGGGTTGGTGGCCATGGTGCGCACGAAGTAGCGGTCGATCTTCAGCGTGTCGAACGGCAGGCGGGTCAGATAGCTGAGCGAGGAGAAGCCGGTGCCGAAGTCGTCCAGGGCGAGGGCCGCCCCTGCCTCGCGCAGGGCCCCCAGCACCACGGTGGCGCGGTCGGGATCGCGCATGACGTCGCCCTCCGTCACCTCGAGCTTGAGCGCGCCGGGCGGCAGGCCGGTCTCGGCGCGGATCGCGACCACCTCGCTGACCAGGTCCGGGCGCTCGAGCTCGCCGGTGGAGAGGTTGACCGCCACGGTGAGTTCGCCGGCGGCGCGGTGGTTGCGTCGCCACACCGCCAGTTGCGCGGCGGCGGTCCGCATCATCATGGCGCCCAGCTCGGCCATCAGCCCCATTTCCTCGCACAGCGGAAGGAACTGGTCGGGCGTCAGCAGGCCCCGGCGGGGATGCTGCCAACGCACCAGGGCCTCGAAGCCGGAGAGGGCGCCGGTCGAGAGCCGTACGATCGGCTGGTAGTAGGGGGTAAGCTCGCCGCGACGAAGGGCGCCCTTCAGGTCGCCTTCCAGGGCCAGGCGCGAAAGGCCGTCCGTCTCCAGGCCCCGGCCATAGGCCGCCGCCCCGCCCCGGCCGTGGCTGCGGGCTGATTCGACCGCCAGCTCCGCCCGGCGCAACAGCTCGGCTGCCTCGGGCGCATCTGCGCCTCCGACCGCCGCGACCGCACCGATCGAGAGGGTGGGGTGGATGTCGAAGCCGGCGATCCGCAGCGGCTGTTCCAGCGCCCGGCGCAGAGCCTCGGCGCCGGGGGAGATCTCCACGGGGGCAAGCGCGGCGAATTCGTCCTCGCCGATGCGGGCCAGCAGCGCACCCTGCGGAAAGGCGGCGGCCAGACGCGAGCCCAGGGCCGCAAGCACGAGGTCGGCCCGCTCATGACCCAGGGCCTCGTTGAGCCGGCGCAGGCGATCCAGATCGGCGACGATCAGCTCATGGTCGCCGGGCTGTTGCAGCCGCTCGCGGGCCAGGGTCAGGAAGCTGCGACGGTCGGCCAGGCCCGTGAGGCTGTCGAGGCCCGAGGCGGCGAAGCGGACCTCGGCGGCCACCACGCCGGCGGCGCGCAGCCCCTCCTCCAGCCAGACGCCGCGCCAGATGCAGGCCTGTCCCCCACGTAGACGGAGCCGGGCCGTCACCTCGCCGCCCGGCGGCTGGACGCGCAGAAGATCCTCCGCGGTGGCCCGGTCCTGCGGCAGGGCCAGGGCGCGGAAGGCGGCGGACGAGCAGTCGGGCGCCAGCGGACCCAGGCCCAGCGCCCGGGTCGAGCCGGTTAGGCGCAGGCGGTCCTTCTCAGGCTCCCACACCCACAGGGCCACCTCGGCCGCGCCCAGGGCCTCGAAAGTGGCCGTGGCGTCCCACATCCAACGATCGTTGGCCATCGCGTCCTGACGTCAGCATTCCGTTTGGTGCGAAGGCCTCGGATCAGACCGAAACCCCCTCGTCCGCGCCCGCGTAATCCCCCTGGGGATTGATCAGGCCGAACAGCACATGGTCTCGCCAACCGCCGTTAATTTTCAGATAAGCCGGGGCGAAACCCTCCTCGGCGAAGCCCGCCTGTCTCAGCAGGCGGCGGGAGGGGGCGTTGTCGGGAATACAGGCCGCTTCCAGCCGATGCAGGCCCAGTGTGCGGAAGGCGAACCCGCTCATGGCGCGCACCGCGCTGAGCGTCAGGCCCTGGCGCGTGAAGGGCTTGCCGCACCAGTAGCCCACCGAGCCCATCTGGGCCACGCCCCGGCGGATGTTGGACAAGGTGATGCCGCCAGTGAGCGCCTCGTCGGCGGCGCGGAACACGAAGAACGGATAGGCGACCCCGGCCTCGCGGTCGCGGGCATAGGCCAGCAGCCGCCGGCGAAAGGCGGCGCGGCTCAGGTCGTCGGCGGGCCAGGTCGGCTCCCACGGCTGCAGAAAGGCGCGGCTTTCGGCCCGCAGGTCCCGCCACTCGGCATAGTCGTTCGCCCGCGGAGGCCGCAACAGCACGCCTTCGCCCTCAACGCGAAGGCCGCTTTCCGGCGCGATCCAGTCCAAGAGGGCCATCGAGGGAGCGTGGGGGAATTTGCGGGAGGGTCAAGGGCTGCCCTACCCGAACAGCGCGGCCTCGAAGCGATCAGCGGCGGCCAGGGCGGACTTGGGCCCCAGGATGGCGACGGCGGCCTTGCCCGGGATTAGGATGCGGGCCGTGAGCGCCGCCACCTGATCTGCGGTCACCGCGTCGACTTCGGCGGCTACCGCTTCGGGGTCCAGGACCTCACCGAACAGCAGCACCTGGCCGGCCGCCTGCTCGGCGCGGGCGAGCGCCGATTCGCGGCCCATGAACATGGAACCCTTCAACTGAGCCTTGGCGCGGGCCAGCTCGGCGGCGCCCACCGGCTGGGTCAGGGTGCGAATCTGTTCGGCGGTCACCTGCGCCAGCTCTGCCGCGTCTTTGGCGTCGCAGCCGGCGAAGACACCCAGAACGCCCGTATCGGCGTAGGTCTCGGAATAGGCGTCGATGGCGAAGGCCAGGCCCCGCACCTCGCGTGCTTCCTGGAACAGGCGCGAGGCCATGCCGCCGCCCAGGATCTCGGCCAGCAGGCGCAGGGCGAAGAAGTCGGGGTCGCGAACACCAACGGCCGGCAGCATCAACACCAGGCTGGCCTGCTCCAGGCGC
>JANPKX010000342.1:0-5139 GCA_031426235.1 Alphaproteobacteria bacterium
GTGAGCAGGTCCGCCTTGCCGGCGAGGTCGATAAATCCCTTGCCCGCCACATCGCGCAGACTCCTGGCCAGTTCGCCATCGCCGGGCCCGCCCAGCACCATCAGACGCCCGCCGGTCATGGGCCCATAGCCCTTGAGCAGCTTCATCGCCGCCTGGCTGAACCGCTCCAACGGCCAGGTCTTGCCGATCCAGTTGGCGGCCGGGGCCAGGGCCAGGATCGGCCCCTTGCCCGCGGTCAGTTCGCGCGCGTAGGCCTCCACATCGGGGTGGCTGAAGAGGAACGGCGGGGCGGGGTCGTCTTCGATCTTCAGCGTCCGGGCCGCCTCCAGCACCTTGTGGATCGGCTGGGGCGCGCGGGTGTGGATCGCGCGGCGTCGCGCGGTCAGGAACCGGCTGATCCCCGATCCGCGCAGGTCGACGACGAGCCCCCATCGCGTGTGCCGCACCTCCCGCCAGAGGTCGAACCAGTGACTGCCCGTGCGGGATTTGTTGAACACGATGATCCGCTGCAGCCCGGGGACGTGGGCGAACAGGGGCGCCGCGGCCGGTCCGGCGACGATCGTGAAGCGCGCCTCCGGGATCTCGTCTGAGAGCCGCTTGATCAGCCCCGACGACAGAATCGCGTCCCCGATGCGGGTGGCGGTGATGAACAGGATGGGGAACGCTGCGGGCATCTGGCTCTCTATAGGCAAGGCCGGGGTGGCGCTCCACCGCGGCGCATCCCAAATTGACGCCATGGCCGAAGCCCTGACCGTTGCCGCCCTGCCCAGCCGCGCCCTTATCGCGGTCGGCGGACCCGACTGGCGGGACTTCCTGCAAGGTCTGATTACCCAGGATGTCGAGACGATGGCGCCTGGCGAGGCGCGGTTCGGCGCCCTGCTAACGCCGCAGGGGCGGCTGCTCTACGACCTGTTCATCGTGGGGCGCGAGGATGGCTCGGCGTGGCTGGACGTCGAGGCGGCGCATTGGCCCGCGATCCTGCAGCGCCTGATGCTGTATCGCCTGCGCGCCAAGGTGACGTTGGCCGTGGACGAGACGCCGGTGTTCGCCGCCTTTGGTTCCGAGCGTCCGAAGGGGTTCGTGGCCGACCCCCGCCTCGCCGCGCTCGGCTGGCGCGGTTACGGCGCCTTCGAGGCCACGAGCGATGAAGCCGCCTACGAAGCCCACCGCCTCGCCCTGGGCGCGCCGGGTCCGGCGGACTGGGGCTCGGACAAGACCTACCCCATCGAGGCCAACTTCGACCTGCTGAACGGCATCGACTTCAAGAAGGGGTGCTTCGTCGGCCAGGAGACGACTTCGCGGATGAAGCGGCGCGGCCTGATCAAGTCGCGCATGCTGCCCCTGGTGTTCGATGGCCCGCCGCCCGCGCCGGGGGCCGAGGTGCTGAACGGCGAGCTGCGGGCGGGCGTGGCGCTGTCGGGTGCGCACGGGCGCTGCCTCGCCCTGGTGCGGCTGGACAGGCTTGAGGGCGCCTTGAATGTCGACGGCCGCGCCGTCTCCGTGGAATGGCCGGCGTGGATGCCGGAGCCGACGGCCTTCGCCCCCTAACCCCTCCACCCCCCTTCGGGCGGTCCCCCTCCCCGTCAAGCGGGGAGGACCAAGGGCCTTTGACGCTGCTGGTGGCTTGTTTTCCACCGCCGGCTGCAGACAGAGTGCGACATGAGCGACTCCCTCATCCGTTGCGGCTGGCTCGGCGCGACCCCCAATGACCCGCTCTACGCGGCCTACCACGACACCGAGTGGGGCGTGCCGGAGTACGACAGCCGGGCGTTGTGGGAGAAGCTGGTGCTGGACGGGTTCCAGGCCGGGCTCGCCTGGATCACCATCCTGCGCAAGCGCGAGGCCTTCCGCGCGGCCTTCGACGGGTTCGATCCCGACAAGGTGGCAGCCTACGGCGAGGCCGACCGCGCCCGGCTGATGGCTGACGCCGGCATCGTGCGGTCCAATGCCAAGATCGACGCGGCGATCGGCGGCGCGCGGATCTATCTGGCCATGCGCGAGCGCGGCGAGGATTTCGCCGACTTCTGCTGGGGCTTTGTGGACGGCAAGCCGATCCAGAACGCCTGGCCGACGATTCGCGACGTGCCCGCTCAGACGCCGCTGTCGGTGGAGGTGTCCAAGGCGCTGAAAGCCCGGGGCTTCAAGTTCGTGGGTCCGGTGATCGTCTACGCCTGGATGCAGGCGGTGGGCATGGTCAACGACCACACCACCGATTGCCATCGGCACCGGCCGGTGCGGGGGATGGTGGGCGCATGAAGCGGGGTCCGACGCTTTCGATGGAGCGCGCCTTCCTCGACGGTCACGTCTGCGGCGTGGACGAGGCCGGGCGTGGGCCTTGGGCCGGGCCGGTCTCGGCGGCGGCGGTGATCCTCGATCCGAAGCGGGTTCCCAAGGGCCTGGACGATTCCAAGAAGCTAACCGCCGCGGCGCGGGCGGCGCTGGAGCCGCAGATCATGGCCAAGGCTCTGGCCTGGGGCGTGGGGTTCGCCAGCGTCGAGGAGATCGCCGAGCTCAACATCCTGCACGCGACCGGTCTGGCTATGTGCCGCGCCATCGAGGCCATGGCGGTGCAGCCGGTCTATGCGCTGGTGGATGGCAACTACCGCTTCAAGCTGCCTTGCGCGGTCACCACGGTGGTGGGCGGGGACGCCAAGTCCAAGTCGATCGCCGCGGCCTCGATCCTGGCCAAGGTCGCCCGCGACCGGCTGATGGTGGAGATGGACGGCCTCTACCCCGGCTACGGCTTCGCCAGCCACAAGGGCTACAACGCCCCGGTCCACATCGAGGCGCTGATCAGCCTGGGACCCTGCGCCATCCACCGGCGGGGCTGGCGGCCGGTGCGGATGGTGCTGGCCGGTCAGGACCCGCGCGGGCAGGAGACGCAAGGCGAGCTCGCCTTCGCGGATTGATCGTCTGAATCAAGATTGACCGGGGTTCCGCCAGCGCGGACCCATGCCGGATGACCAAGGCGCTGATCCAGATGTTCAAAGGCCAGGGCGCGGCGTGTGCGCGGCTGGGCTCACCCTTCCACGCGGGGCTGTGCGCCCAGGCGGCCGATGCGCTTGCGGCGGGCACTGACCTGGCGGGCCTGTTCACGCCCTGGGCCGAGGCCGACCTGCGCAAGCTTTACGACGACGCCACGCCGATCCGGTTCCTGGGGGCCCTGCACGATCTGGTGCTCAGCGGCGATGCGCCGGAGCTCGCCGAAGTCTACCCACGGCCCGGTCGCGCGGCGGACCCGGCGGAAGCCTGGCGCGTGGCGCGCCGGCTCCTGGGCCGTGAACACGAACGCCTCGCCCGCTTCATGAGCCACGAGCCGCAGACCAACGAGGTGCGGCGCGCCGCCTGCCTGCTGGGCGGCTTCCTGACCGTGGCGGACACCTGGGGCCTGCCGCTGCGGACTTTCGAACTGGGGGCCAGCGCGGGGCTGAATCTCCACTGGGACCACTTCCGCTATGAGCTGGGCGACGGCGCCTGGGGCGATCCAGCCTCGCCGGTGCGGATCGACACCGCCTGGGAGGGCCCCCTGCCGCCAATCGGCGCGGCGTGTGAAGTGGCCGAGCGCGCGGCGTGCGACCGCCGGCCCGTCCGTCTGGACGATCCGCTTCAGCGGCGGCGGCTGATGGCCTATCTTTGGCCCGACCAGTTCGAGCGGGTCGCCCGCAACCAGGCGGCGGCGGACCTTGCCGTGGCGCGGGACGTCGTTGTCGAGACGGCTGACGCCCCGGTGTGGACCGCCGCGCGCGCGGCGCCGGTCGAAGGGCGGGCCACCGTCGTCTATCATTCGGTCTTCTGGCAGTACGTGCCGGCAGAGGGGCAGGCCGCTCTGCGGGCGGCGATCGTGCGGCATGCGGCTGCGGCGACCGCCTCCGCGCCGTTTGCCTGGCTGCGTATGGAGCCGCCCGAGGACCTGCTGGCGCTCATGGAGGTGCGGCTGACCCAATGGCCCGGCGGGGAGGACCGTCTTCTGGCCCACGTCCACCCGCACGGCGCGACGGTGAAGTGGGTCGGCGGTTAAGTCTCTGTCAGCCTTTGCAAAAGCTTACCTTAACTCCGCCACCTTAAGCAGGAGCCGCCCGCAGAAGCAGGAGCCGCTCGTGCCGAAGACTGAAGTGCCGCCCGTCCCCTACGACCTGATCGTCATCGGCTCCGGGCCCGCCGGCCGCCGCGCGGCGGTGCAGGCGGCCAAGTTCCGCAAGCGAGTGCTGGTGGTCGAGCGGGGCCGTCGCGTCGGCGGGGTGTCGGTCCACACCGGCACGATCCCGTCCAAGACCCTGCGCGAGACGGTGCTGAACCTCTCGGGTTGGCGCGAGCGTGGCTTCTACGGCCAGGCGTACCGCGCCAAGCGCGACATCACTTCCGACGACCTGCGCAAGCGCCTGCACATCACCCTGGACCACGAGGTCGAGGTGCTGGAGCACCAGTTCGCCCGCAACCGGGTGGACAAGGTGATCGGCACGGCCCGGTTCGTCGACGCCAACACGGTCGAGGTCACCGACGCGGAGGGCCTGAAAGTCTACACCGCCGAGCGCTTCGTGATCGCCGTCGGCACGCGGCCCTATCGACCCGGCCACATCGAGTTCGACGGCGAGAACATCGTCGACAGCGACGAGATCCTCGACCTCACCCGCATCCCGCGTCAGCTGGTGGTGGTGGGCGCCAGCGTGATCGGCGTCGAGTATGCCTCGATCTTCAGCGCCCTCGACGTGAAGGTGACCATCGTCGAGCCCAACGCCACGATGCTACCGTTCGTCGATCGCGAGCTGACCGACGAGTTCGTCCACGACCTGCGCGACCGGGGCGTCTCGGTGCGGTTCAACGCCAAGGTGACCGCCGCCGTGGTCGAGGCGCCGGGATCGTGCCTGGTCTCGCTGGAGGATGGCCGCGAGCTGCGCGCCGACATGGTGCTGTTCTCGGCCGGCCGGGAAGGCGCCACCGATGGCCTGGACCTGGACGCCTGCGGGTTGATCACAGACGCCCGCGGCCGCCTCACCGTGGACCCGGCCACCTTCCAGACCGCGATGCCGCACATCTATGCGGCCGGGGACATCGTGGGCTTCCCGAGCCTGGCCTCCACCTCGATGGAGCAGGGCCGCATCGCCGCCTGCCCCGCCTTTGAGGAGCCGGTGCAGGCCGCGC
>JANPKX010000343.1:0-5361 GCA_031426235.1 Alphaproteobacteria bacterium
CCGTTCACGACGAGCTCGACGCCGGGCCGCTCGCCGTGCGCGGAGAGATGCCGCAAGAACTCAGGGGCGCCTACGTCCGCGCCGGGATGAACCCCCGCTCCGGCCACAGCGACCACTGGTTCGCCGGCAATGGCATGCTGCACCAGGTCAGCCTTGCTGACGGTCAGGCCCACTACCGCAACCGTTACGTCCGCACGCCCTACTACGAGCAGGACCTGACCCTGATGTCGGGCATGTGGGACCCGGCCGCCTCGCCCGCCAACACCAACATCATCCGCCATGCGGGCCGGATGCTGGCGCTGGAAGAGACGCACTTGCCCTGGGCCGTCGGGCCGGAGCTGGAAACCATCGCGGCGCACGATTTCGGCGGCCGGCTCAAGGGCGCCATGACCGCCCATCCGCGAACCTGCCCCGTAACGGGCGAGCTGCTGTTCTTCGGCTACCAACTCGCCCGGGCGCCGCACCTGACCTACTACCGCGCCGACGCGACCGGGAACCTGGTCGAGGCCGAGCCGATCGACCTGCCCAATCCGGTGATGATGCATGACTGGAACGTCACGCGGAACCACGTGGTGTTCATGGACCTGCCGGTGGTGTTCGACCTGAAGGCCGCCATGCGCGGCGACCCGCCGCTGGCGTTCCGGCCGGACGCCGGGGCGCGGCTGGGGGTGATGGCCCGCAACGGCGCGGGTGGGCGGGTGCGCTGGTTCGACATCGACCCCTGCTATGTCTTCCACCCGATGAACGCCTATGAGAACGGCGACACGATCGTGCTCCACGTCTGCCGCCAGAAGGCCGCCATGGTAGGCGGCTTCGAGAACGTCTACGGCGGCGATGCGACCATCGCGCGCCTGTGGTGCTGGACCATCGACCTCGTGGCCGGGACGGTGAAGGAAGAGCAGATCGACGACGCCGCCGCCGACTTCCCGCGGGTGAACGACGACCGCGTGGGTTTGCGGGCCCGGTACGGCTACGCGGCCGGGCTGGACTCACTGGCCCCCACCCTGACCCTGGGTTCGAGCCTCTATAAGTACGACTTGCAGACCGGCGGCCGCACCGGCCACGACTTTGGCCGCGACAGCCACATGGGCGAGGCGATCTTCGTGCCGAGAGCGGGGTCCACGGCCGAGGACGACGGCTGGGTGATGGCGCTTCGCCACGACGAGGCTCAGGATCAGTCCAGTCTCGTCATCCTGAACGCTCAGGCCTTTGGCGACGCGCCCGTGGCCGAGGTGATCATGCCGCAGCGGGTGCCGTATGGCGCCCATGGCAACTGGATGCCCGCGGAGGATTAAGCCGGCGGCGCAGCCCTGGCCAGCACGGCGTCCAGCGCCGCCGTGTCGTCGAACACCACCCGCACGGGCCAGGGCGTGATCTGGTCTCGCCAGCCGAGCGGCAGGCGCGCCCAGTCCTTCTCCGTCGTGATCAGCCGGGCGCCAAACTGGGCGGCCCGCTCGTGCAAGCGCACCAGCATGGCTTCGTCGTAGACGTGGTGGTCCGGGAAGGGCCAGAAGTCCTTTAGGTCACCCCCGGCCGCCTGCAGCGCCCGCTCCACCTTCCAGGGCTTGCCGACCCCGGCGAACCCGACCAGCGGTCCGGCCGGCAGCGCCGCGTCCGGGGTCAGCCGGGCGATTAGAACCAGGATGCTCGCGAGTTGCGCCAGGAGCTCCGGGTGAGGCTGTGAAAGCCCGGGCGGCATCAGCAGCACTACGGCATCGGCGCGAGCGAGCCCGACCTTGAGCGGCTCGCGCATGGGTCCCGCGGGGAAAACGCGGCCATCGCCGAATGGCCATTCGTCATCGCGCGTCTCGCCATCGACCACGACCAGCGAGAGGGCCTTGGCGACGCCCGGATTCTGGTGACCGTCGTCCATCACCAGGACACGAACCCCTGCCGCCGCCGCCGCCATGGCGCCGGCGGGGCGGTCGCGAGCGACCCAGACATCAAGATCGCGCGCCAGCATGAGGGGCTCGTCGCCAACGTCAGCCGCGGTGTGCCGCGCGGGCTCGACCCGGACCGGACCCATCAGCGATCCGCCATAGCCCCGTGATAGGACGGAGGCGCCCAGCCGCCGCGCGATCTCCCGCACCACCGGCGTCTTGCCCGTCCCGCCCAGGGTGAGGTTGCCGACGCAGATCACCGGAATCGCCGGGTCCTCCGGTTGGCCTCGTGCGATCCGCCGCGCGGTCGCCGCCGCCCAGATCCACGAGAGCGGCGTCAGCAGCGCACGCGCCACCGCGCCCGTCCGACGTTCGCGGCTGTACCACCAGCGGGGCGTTGAAAGTCTCATGGCTGCAAGAGGGGCAACAGCTGGCCCATCGCCGTGTCCAAGGTTGCGCCGTGACGGCCGGCATAGGTCAGCCCCGCCTCGCCCATCCGCCGGGCGATCGCGGGATTGTCCAGAAGACCTCGGAGATGCCGCGCGAGAGCCTGCGCATCCGCGGCCTCGATGGCGGCGGCCTCTGCGAACAGTCCGGCATACATGTCTTCGGCGTTGTGGACGTGGGGCCCAGTCAGGATCGGCCGTCCGATGCGCGCTGGCTCCAGCGGATTGTGGCCGCCGATGCCCGGCAGGAAGCCGCCGCCCATAACGACGATGTCGGCGAGGGTGAAGAAGGCGCCAAGCTCGCCCAGGGTGTCGGCCACGAAGACCGGGCCGTCCGGCAAGGCGCCGTGGCGCCGTTGCGGTGCGCCGTATTCCCGCGCCAAGGCCGCGCCACGGTCAGGATGCCGCGGCGCCAGGATCAGTAGCGCCTCGCGCGGGTCCGGCGCGGCGGCGCGGAAGGCGGACACGACCAGCGCCTCCTCGCCCTCATGCGTGCTGGCCGCCAGCACGATGCGGCGGCTTCCTGTGGCGGCGCGAAAGCGGGCCAAGGTCTCTGGATCGGCGGCCAGCGGCGCGGCCACCTGTTTGAGGTTGAGGCGCCCTGCTGTGCGCGCGCCCAGCCCCTGCAGGCGCGCCTCGGTGGCGGCGTCCTGCGGCAGGATCAGATCGAAGGCCTCAAGCAGCGTCCGCGCCGAGCCTGGCCACTTCGCCCAGCGCGCGGCGCTGGCCTCAGTCATCCGGGCCGAGAGCAGCGCCAGGCGCGCGCCTCGCGCCTTGGCGCCCAGGATCAGGTTGGGCCAGAGCTCGCTCTCCACGAACACCGCGAGGTCCGGCCGCCAGTGGTCCAGGAACCGCCCCACAGACCCAGGCGTGTCCACCGGGGCGAACTGGTGGATCACGCCCGCAGGCAGCCGGGCCGCCAGCAGTCCAGCGGCCGTCGTCGTGCCCGAGGTCACCAACAGGTTCAGGTCCGGCCGGGCTGACCGCAACGCTTCAATCAGCGGCAGCAGGGATGTAGCTTCGCCGACGCTCACTCCGTGCAGCCAGGCCAAGGGGCCATCCGGGCGGCCCAGCCCAGACCGACCGAGGCGCTCGCCCAGCCGCGCCGGGTCCTCTTTCCCACGCCGTGCCCGGCCGCGCAGGACCATGGGCGTCAGCGGCTCCAGCAGGCCTGTGGCGGCGGCGTAGAGCGCGAGGGGAAGCGTGCGGCTCACACCACCTCGGCGGACGCGAGGCGGCAGGCGTGGGTCGCGGTGGTTTCGATCTGGAGCGTGGCGTGGCCGATGTGGAACTGGTGCTCCAGCCCCTCGCAAGCGGCATGCAGGAAGGCGTCTGCGTCTGCGTTGTCAGGCCGCAGGAGGTGCGCGGTCATGGCGGTTTCAGTGGTGCTGAGCGCCCAGATATGGAGGTCGTGGATATCCTTCACGCCAGGCTGGGCGGCGAGCCAGGTGCGCACGGCCTCGACGTCGATTCCGCGCGGCGCCGCGTCCAGCGCCAGGTCGGCGGAGTCGCGTAGCAGGCCCCAGGTTCCGAGCACGATCACGCCCGCGATCAGCAGGCTGAGCGCCGGATCGATCCACAGGATGCCGGTTCGCGCCATGGCGAAGGCGCCGACCACCACCGCCAGCGACACCGCCGCGTCGCCGGCCATGTGCAGGAAGGCGCCGCGCACGTTCAGGTCGGAATGGCTGCCCCGCACGAACATCAGGGCGGTCGCGCCATTGATCAGGACGCCCAGCCCCGCCGTCAGCATGACAATATTCGAATCCACCGGCGCCGGCGCGCCCAGCCTGCGCGCCGCCTCCGAAACGATCGCCCCCACCGCCACCAGCAGCAAGATGGCGTTGGCGAGGGAGGCCAGGATAGTACCCTTGCGCAGGCCATAGGTGCGCCGCCCCGCAGGCGCGCGCCGCGCCAGCACGGTGGCGCCCCAGGCCAGCAGCAGCGCCAGGACGTCCGACAGGTTGTGTCCGGCGTCGGCCAACAGCGCGAGGGAGCCGGTCCACAGGCCGGCGGCGACTTCGGCCGCGACGAACGCCACATTCAGCCCAACACCGACGGCGAACGCGCGCCCGAGGTTGTGCGGCGCGTGGTGATGGTGATGGCCGTGGCTGGAGTGAGCGTCGTGCGCCATGGGCCTATGTCTCACCGACCGCCGAGGCGATCAATGCGGCCGTCGCGCCACCAGCGCCTCGGCCTGGCGGGTGGCCCTCGACAGGCGTTCCGACCACGCGGCGATCAGACCTGTGATGGCGGCCTCGTCGGCGTCGGCCTCGACATAGAGCGGCCCGTCCCAGACCACGGCGCCCCGCCCGAAGGGCGCAGCGAACATCACGCGGTCCCAGGTGCTGCGGGACTGCCATGCAGGATTGGCGGCGATCCCCATCAGAAAGACGGGCTGCCCGGAGCGCCGGGCGATCTGGAGCGCGCCAGGGGCGATCACCTCGTTGGGGCCGCGGGGTCCATCGGGCGTGACCACCAGGGCGCCGCCATCCTTGACCCAGGCGGTGGCTTCACGGATCGCGGCGACGGCCTGGCGCGTCTTGGCGGTGTCGCCGGGCTTGGCCGACGACACCCGGATCGCCGGGAACCCTGACATCGCCAGGGCGCGGGCGATGAATTCGCCGTCCGCCGAGGGTGAGATCAGCGCCTTGGTGCGCATCCGCCACCACTGGGGCGCGGTCGCCAGGCAGAGAGGTATGCGGCCATGCCAGAAGAGGGCGATGGCTCCCGAGCCGCCGGCCAGGGTGGGCTCGACACAGGCGGCGTTCTCATGGCGCCAACGGACCGTAGCCAGAACCAGGCGCAGATAGGCGCCCAGCAGCCAGCCCAGCACCGCCTGTACGCCGTCGGAGCGCAGGAAGGCTTTCACGGGGCGAGCTCCGCCTCCAGGTCCTGGCGTTGGGCCAGGCGGGCATAGAGGCCGCCGGCCTTGACCAGGTTGTCGTGGTTTCCGGTCTCCAAAATGCGGCCGTTGTCGACGACATAGATGCGGTCGGCGCCCCGCACGGTCGACAGGCGGTGGGCGATCAGGA
>JANPKX010000344.1:0-8311 GCA_031426235.1 Alphaproteobacteria bacterium
TGTTCATGAAGGTCTCCTCCACGGCCGCCTCGTGCGGAGCATGGGCGGCGATCACGGCCTCGATCCCCTCGAAAAGGGCGTGGAGCCGCAGGGCGAAGGCCAGGGTCTCCTTCGGCGCGATGACGCCGTGGGCCACGTGGATCAGCCGCGCGCCCTCGCAGGCGATTACACCCCAGCCGGTGCGGCGCAGGCCCGGATCAAGGCCCAAGATTCGAATCGGTGCGTTCATTGTCTGTTCCGGAGTGTGCCGCATCGACGGAGCGCCGGAAAGGTGAAGCGGCGGTAAACCGAAGCCCGTCAGACCCGGCCGAGAATCTTGGCCTTCATCTCCTGGAACTCCGCGTCGCTAATCGCGCCGCTGTCGAGCAGCGACTTGGCGCGCTGGATCTCATCGACGATCTTGTCGGAACCGCCCGCGGCGCCCGACCCGGCCATGCCGACACTGACGCCCCCCGATTGCGCGCGCATCTCCTCCAGGCCCCGAACGCGGCGCTTCTCCTCCCACGCCTGTTCCTCGTACTGGGCCCGGGCGTACATCTCGGCGGCGGCCGCGCTGGGCAGACCGTCGACGGCGATGTTCATGGCCGGCTGGGTGGAATGGTCGAAGGCCAGGTTCGACCCGCATAGCGCGGCCCAGACATTTTCCTCGAGGCGGACGTCCTTGAGGTCCTTCCACTGCATGTCGGCCATCTTGAAGCCGCCGATCATGCCGCGCTGGATCGCCAGGATCCGGCTGGAGGTGATGGCGACGACCCGTCGGCGTTGAAAGAGGGCGAACACGCGATGCTCAAGTCCACGCGCGAAGATGGTCTCGCCGCTCATCAGGGTGCGGTCCAAAAGGGCCTCGGCCTTGGCGGCCCGTCCCGGCGCGCCGACGAATACCAGCAGCGCCCAGAGTGCCAGCGGGATCAGGCCCACCCCGACGCTCAGGACACAGACGGCCAACCAGAGGCCGACCGCGGCGGCAAGACGTGCCACGCCCTTCATGATTGCGTCTCCCAGAGCCCAGCTTCTGGACGGGACGCTAACGCTTGCGGCGGGTTAGCGCTAGCAGACGCAAACCGACGTTAGTCCCCAGGACGGTCGGCTTCGAAATAGCGGCTGATAATGCGGGCATAGACGGCCTGCAGGGTGCGAATCTCCGCCACGGGGGCGCGCTCGTCGACCTGGTGCATGGTCTTGCCGACGAGACCGACCTCGATCACTGGACAGAGAGCGCGGATAAAGCGGGCGTCGGAGGTGCCGCCGGAGGTGGAGAGCTCGGGCGGCCGGCCCGTCACGTCGGCGACGGCGGCCGCGACGAGGTCCGTGAAGGCGCCGCGTTCGGTCAGGAAGGCCTCGCCGCTGATCGTCGAGGCTGCCATAACCTTGCCAGTGAAGCCCTCGCCCGCCCGCGCGGCCTCGGCAGTGATCCACTCGGCCAGCGCCTGACCCGTGTGGTTGGGGTTGAAGCGGATGTTGAGCCGCGCGCGCGCCACGCCCGGAATGACGTTGGTGGCGGTGTTGGGCATGTCGATCCAGGTCAATTCCAGGTTCGACGGCTGGAACTCCGGATAGCCCTCATCCAGCTGCCGCGCCTGTAGCGCAGCCAGCAGCCGGATCAGGATGGGCGCGGGATTGGCGGCGCGGTGCGGGTAGGCGACGTGGCCCTGCACGCCTTCGACGGTGATATCGGCATTGATCGAGCCCCGGCGGCCAACCTTGACCATGTCCCCGAACGTCTCAGCCGACGTGGGCTCGCCGACCACGCAGTGGTCGATGACCTCGCCCTCGGCGCGCAGCGCCTCCACCACCTTGACGGTGCCGTCGGTCGCCACACCCTCCTCGTCGCCGGTGATCAGGAACGAGATCGAGCCGGTGATAGCGCCCGCCGCGATGGCGTCGGCGGTCGCTGCGGCGAAGGCGGCGATGGCGCTTTTCATGTCCACCGCGCCGCGGCCGATCAGCACCCCATCCACCACCTCGGCCCCGAAGGCGTCCTTCGACCAGGCGGCCGGGTCGCCCACCGGCACTACATCGGTGTGGCCGGCGAAGCAAAGGTTGGGCCGGGTGGTCCCATAGCGGGCGTAGAGATTCTCGATCTCTCCAAACCGCATGCGCCGGCAGACAAAGCCGAGGCCGGTCAAGGTCTCTTCGACGATCGCCATGGCCCCGGCGTCGGCGGGTGTGACGGAAGGGCGGCGGATCAGGTCGCGGGTCAGTTCGACGGGGTCTATGGCAGGCGGCATGCTGGCGCTTTACCTAGCAAACCGACATCACGCGAGAGACTTCCGAATGCCGAAGATCGAGATCGACAGGGCCCCGACCCGGTTCGGGAGCGCCTATCCGCCGCCGTTCGACGAGCCCTGCCGCGACCGCAGGCGCTGGAAGCTCGGCGACGTGGCCGGGCTGACCCAGTTCGGGGTCAACCTGATGCGGCTAGCGCCTGGCGTCTGGACGAGCCAGCGGCACTGGCACAGCCACGAGGACGAGTTCGTCTGGGTGGTCTCGGGCGAGGTGGTCTTGGTGGAGACCGGCGAAGAGACGGTGCTGCGAGCCGGCGACTGCGCGGGGTTCAAGGCCGGCGTCCCCGACGGCCACCACATCCAGAACCGCTCGGAAGCCGAGGCGGTGCTGCTGGAGATCGGTTCGCGTCTGCCAGGGCTCGACGCCGCCGACTATCCCGGCCTCGACATGGTGGTGGGCCCCGACGACGTCTACCGCCACCGCGACGGGACCCCCTACGACATGGACGACGGCCGTCTGCGCTGAGTGAGGGCGGCCAGCACGGTCCAGCACAGCACGTAGGAGAGGATCGGGCTGAGGCCGTAGCCGACGAGAGGGGTCGGGTACTTGCCCAAGAGCGAGGCGGCCGCGACGCCGGCGCTGGCGGCGGCCAAGGCCAGCGCGGGAATGCGCCGCGCCTTATCGGCGAGACCGAAGCCGACAAGCGCCAGGGCTGGCAGCGCGAGCCCAGCGCTGGCGAGCAGGCCCAGCGCCTGCGAACGCGCGAAGGCCAGCGGAACGACACCTTCCACATAGGTCACGGCCGGCAGCGGATCGGGCCGGGTCCAGCACCATGCCGCCGTCGCGACGCCCAGCGCGGCCATGATCCAAGCCAGCCGCGAAGGCCGCAGCATGGCGATGGCGACGACGCCGGCGGCGAGGGCTGTGGCGGTCTGGGCGTCCGGCTGCAGGGCCGTCCCCGCCAGGGCGGCTGTGATGGCCAGCGCGGAGGGCCAACCCGCCTGCCGCGCGGCCTGGGCGACCACGAAGGGCAGGGCGATGAGGCCCACGTGCAGCAGCAGCGGCCCCGCGCGCACCCAGCGTCGGACGCCTTCCAGCGAAATCCCGAAGTGGGCCGTGGCCAGAATGGCCGCGCCGCCTGCCAGGGCCAGCGCCAAGAGGCCTCTCGCCAGCAATCCGCGCTTCATCAGCATCAGGCCACCCAGCCCGCCGCCGGCGACCAGCCCCGCGACGTTCAGGGTCATGTGGCTCTGCGGCGCACCGAGGCTGGCGAGCGTGACCACGCCCAGGCTGACCGCCAGCGTTGCTGCGGCGAGGCCAACGCCGAATGTCCCGGCGCGGTCCATCTGGGCCGGCTACTCGCGGAGCAGTTCGTTGATGCTCGTCTTCGACCGCGTGCGCTCGTCCACCGTCTTCATGATCACGGCGCAGTACGTCGAGGGCAGGGACGGGTCATGGGCGTTGGGCTTGGAGCCGGACACCACCACCGAATAGGGCGGCACTTCGCCCAGTCGCGTCTCGCCGGTACGGCGGTCGATGATGGGGGTGGTCGAGGTGATGAATGTGCCCATGGAGAGAACGCTGCCCTCGCGAACGATCACGCCTTCGGCCACCTCGGCTCTGGCGCCGATGAAGCAGTTGTCCTCGATAATGGTGGGGTTGGCCTGGAGGGGCTCCAGCACGCCGCCGATGCCGGCGCCGCCGGAGATGTGGCAGTTCTTCCCGATCTGGGCGCAGGAGCCGACCGTGGCCCAGGTGTCGACCATGGTGCCTTCATCGACGTAGGCGCCGATGTTCACGAAGGACGGCGTCATCACCACGTTCCGGGCCACGAAGGCGCCCTTGCGAACGATGCAGCCCGGCACAGCGCGGAAGCCGGCGGCCTCGAAGCGGGCGGCGTCCCAGCCGGTGAACTTGAGCGGCACCTTGTCCCAGTAGGGATGCGGCGCATCGGCGTCGATCAGGCGGTTGGCGGTCAGGCGGAAGAACAGCAGGATCGCCTGCTTGGCCCACTGATTGGTGGTCCAGGTCCCGTCGGCCTCGCGCTGGGCGACCCGCAGGGTCCCGGCGTCGAGACGCTCGATGGTCTCGTGGACCGCGTCGCGGACCTGGCCGGTGGTGGCGGTGTTGATCCCATCGCGCGCCTCCCAGGCGGCTTCGATCACGGACTTCAGGTCGTCAGACATTCAGGCGGCCTCTTTGAGATGGGCGGCGTTGAGGAACGGCGCGAGCTTGTCGGTGCGGTGGTGAACGAAGGGGGCGGCAGACTGAGCGGCGTGCGCCCCGACCAGGACCGTGGTCATGCCCAGCTCCGCCGCCGGGGCCAGATTGCGCTCGCTGTCTTCGAAGAAGGCGGTGGTCGCGGGATCGATGCCGTGCGCCGCGCTGAGGCGCGCGAAGGCGTCCGAGCTTGGCTTGGGAATGTAGCCCGCCGAGCCGATGTGGAAGACGTCATCGAACAGGTGGCTGAGGCCCAGGTGCGCCAATACCCGCTCGGCATGGACATCATCGGCGTTGGTGAAGATCAGCCGTCGGCCGGGCAGGCGCTCCAGGGCCGCCAACAGGTCGGGATCGCGGGCCAGGGCCTCCAGCGACATGTCGTGGAAGATGGCATGGAAGTCCTTCGGGTCCACGCCGTGGTTCAGCATCATGCCCTTCAGCGTCAGGCCGTGCTCGACCAGATAGTCCTTCTGCAGTCGATACGCCTCGTCGCGAGGCAGCCCCGTAAACTTCTCCACGAAATCCGTGATCCGGACCACGATGGCGCTCATGAACCCGGATTCAGCCGGGTAGAGGGTGTTGTCCAGATCGAACAGCCAGGTCTGTACGTGGGTCAGGTCCGCGCTCACCGGCAGATGAGGGTCCCGGACCCGTGCTCGGTGAACAGCTCCACAAGCATGGCGTGGGGCCGGCGGCCATCGAGGATCACAACGGCTTCGACGCCGGCCTCGACGGCGGCGATGGCGGTTTCCAGCTTCGGGATCATGCCGCCGGTGGCCACGCCGCTGGCGATCGCCTCGCGCGCCTCCGCGACGGTCATCTGGGCAAGCCGTTTGCCGTCCTTGTCCAGCACGCCGGCCACATCGGTCAGCAGCAACATGCGCTTGGCATCCAGCGCCCCGGCCAGAGCGCCGGCGACGGTGTCGGCGTTGATGTTGTAGGTCTGGCCCTCGGCCGAGACGCCGATCGGGGCAATGACCGGGATGTAGTCCTCGTCCGCGCTCAGCAGCGCTTCGATGAGGGTGGTGTCGATGGTCTTGGGCTCGCCCACGAAGCCCAGGTCCACGACCTGTTCGATCAGCGAATCCGGGTCCTTGCGGGTACGCGTGACCTTCTCGACGGTGATCAGCCGGGCGTCCTTGCCCGAAAGGCCGACGCCGCGAACCTTGGCCTCGGACCCGGCCTGGGTGATCCAGCTGGCGATTTCCTTGTTGATGGCGCCGGACAGCACCATCTCGGCGACCTCCATGGTGGCCGCGTCGGTGACCCGCAGCCCGTCGATGAAGGTAGACTTCACGCCCGCCCGTTCCAGCATCGCCGAGATTTGTGGCCCGCCGCCGTGGACGACCACGGGGTGAAGACCCAACATCTTGAGCAGCACCACATCGGTGGCGAACAGGCGCGCGACCGACTCCTCGCCCATGGCGTGGCCGCCGTATTTGATGACCACGGTCTCGCGGTCGTAGATCTGGATGTAGGGCAGGGCTTCGGCCAGCGTCTTCGCCGTGGCCCAGCCCTGGCCTTCCGTGTCGTCGCTCAATGGATGACCCTTACAAACCTGGGCGGTCGGATAGCGGACGCAGGCGGTGCTGTCACGGCTTGCCGTCCCAAGGCTGCTAGATCGAGCGGGCCACGACTTCCTTCATGATCTCGCTGGTGCCGCCGTAGATCCGCTGGACGCGGGCGTCACGCCAGAGCCGGGCGATGGGGTACTCGTTCATATAGCCCGCGCCGCCATGAAGCTGCAGGCCGGCGTCGCAGACTTCCCACTGGAGTTCGGTGTGGAACAGCTTGGCG
This sequence comes from Alphaproteobacteria bacterium, assembly GCA_031426235.1. Taxonomy (GTDB): domain Bacteria; phylum Pseudomonadota; class Alphaproteobacteria; order Caulobacterales; family Caulobacteraceae; genus Phenylobacterium. The sequence goes on from JANPKX010000344.1 coordinate 6,244, forward strand.
GCCGAACCTTCGGCAGCGGTCAGCTTACCCTCGAGGTGGCGGGCGATGGCCCAGTCCAGGTGCGCCCAACCGGCCTGCAGCTTGGCTTTCAGCCCGGCGAGGGTGAAGCGGGTGTTCTGGAAGTCGAAGATGGTCTGCTTGAAGGCGGTGCGCTGCTTTGTGAACGTCACGGTCTCGTCGAAGGCGCGTTGCGCCGCGGCCTGGGCCTGGGCCGCTATGCCCAGCCGCTCCTGCGGCAACTGGCTCATGAGGTAGCCGAAGCCGCGCCCTTCCTCGCCCAGGCAGTTGGCGATGGGGACGCGGACGTCTTCGAAGAACAGTTCCGAGGTATCCGCCGAGTTCTGGCCGATCTTGTCCAGGTTGCGGCCGCGCTTGAACCCCTCGCGGGTCGCTTCCACCTGGATCAGGGAGATGCCCTTGCCGCCCGCGGTCGGGTCCGTCTTCGCGACCACGACGATCAGGTCGGCGCTCTGGCCGTTGGTGATGTAGGTCTTGGAGCCATTGACGACGTACTCATCGCCGCTGCGGATGGCGGTCGTGCGGACGGCCTGCAGGTCGGAGCCGGTTCCGGGCTCGGTCATGGCGATGGCGGTGATCGCCTCGCCGGAGACCATGCGCGGCAGCCAGTGGTGCTTCTGCGCCTCGGAGGCGTAGTTGACGATGTAGTCAGCGACGATGTCGGACTGCAGCGTGATCCCCGCCACCGACCCCGCATAGAAGAGCTCTTCGGAGATCACCGCGTTGTAGCGGAAGTCCAGACCCAGGCCGCCGTACTCGGCCGGTACCGTCGGGCAGAGCAGGCCCGCCTCGCCGCAGGCCAGCCAGAACGCGCGGTCGATGACGCCTTCGGCCTCCCAGCGGTCGAGGTTCGGCGTGAGGGCGCGGTCGAAGAGCTTGCGAACCTGATCTCGGAACAGGTTCAGCTCTTCGTTGAAAACAGGGCGGGCGGCGGTGTCGATCATGGCGGGCGTCCTGGCGACTGACGCCTCCCCATAGCGCGATGACGCGGGGTCCGCCTACCGTGCTCGCGCCGGCCCCGAGGTCCAGGCTCCCCGCGTCGGGGGAGCCCGGATGTCGGCTCGGGCTACTTCGGCAGCAGGACCGTGTCGATGACGTGGATGACGCCGTTGGTGGTGTCGATGTCGGCAGTGGAGACCATCGCGCCGTTGACCATGACGTGGCCGGCATGGGTGGCGTCGATCTTGACGGTCTGGCCCTGGACAGTCTTGGCGTCCGTGACCTTGCCGGCCAGGGCGCTGCTCATGACCTTGCCGGGCACCACGTGGTAGGCCAGGACGGCGGTCAGCTTGGCCTTGTTCTCAGGCTTCAGCAGGCCCTCGACCGTGCCGGCAGGCAGCTTGGCGAAGGCGGCGTCGGTCGGTGCGAACACCGTGAAAGGGCCGGGGCCCTTGAGGGTCTGGACGAGACCAGCGGCGCCGAGGGCCGCCGCCAGAGTTTTGAAGCTGCCGGCTGCGACTGCCGTGTCGACGATGTCAGCCTTCGGCGCGGCCACGGCGGCAGTCGAGGCAAGGGCCATGGCGGAAGCGGTGGCGAGGGCGATCAGGGATCTGCGAAACATGAGGTCTCCGGGGGGAAGTGGGCGGTGCGATAACCGCGCCTCGAACAGATGGACACGAACTGGACAGAGCCAAGAGGGACGCCAAAATTTTTGTCCTGGACAAAACGTGCCTCACATAGAGCTGCCGCGTGTGTTTCTAGGCAGGACGGGCACCGTGTCCCGGACATACTAAGGGCGGATGCGGGCAAGCCCCCGGGACGACAGAGCGCGCGAATCAACACCGGGCCGACCACCGGGATCGCCATCACGATCGCGAAGCCAAGGGTCATGAGGGAAAGGCCGAGGGCCAGGGGACGCTGTTGCATGAATGAGGTTCTAGGTGAGCCCGCGCGCCCGTGCATGTCTCGTTATTGCAGACTGGTTCTGCTGTTCTGGAAGCGGCGCTAGGCCAGGGCGAGGTCGTCGGCATGCACCATCGGGCCGGCGGTATAGCCAAGAGCGGTTTCGATCGCTCCGGACTTCAGGCCGCAGATGCGGCGGGCGTGGTCG
>JANPKX010000345.1:0-4767 GCA_031426235.1 Alphaproteobacteria bacterium
GCATGAGTTGCCGCACAAGATCGGCGAGCCGCCGCAAGGCCAGGGCTAGCCATCGCGCGGAGAAAGGCGGCGGCCCAGGCCGCCGAGCCTGATGCTTCCGATCCGGGATGCACTACCCGAATTGAAGGTGGCGCTGTCCTCGGGCAGCGCCGCTGTTCTCGTGGCGCCTCCCGGTGCGGGTAAGACCACGGTGGTTCCTCTGGAGCTGCTGTCCGAACCCTGGGTCGATGGCGGCAAGATCATCGTCCTGGAACCGCGACGGTTGGCCGCCCGGGCTGCCGCCGATCGCATGGCCGCGACCTTGGGCGAGCGGGTCGGAGAGACCGTTGGCTACCGGGTGCGCATGCAGTCCCGCGTGGGTCCCGCAACCCGGATCGAGGTGGTCACCGAGGGCGTCTTCACCCGGATGATCCTGGGCGACCCGGAGCTGCCGGGCGTCGCCTGCGTAATCTTCGACGAATACCACGAGCGCAGCCTGGACGCCGACCTGGGCCTGGCGCTCGCCCGGGACGTCCAGGGCCTGCTGCGCCCCGACCTGCGGCTCCTGGTCATGTCGGCGACGCTGGACGGGGCGGCGGTGGCGCGGCTGCTGGGCGAGGCGCCCGTGGTCGAAAGCCAGGGGCGGATGTTCCCTGTGCAAACCCGCTATCTTGGTCGCGACGAGCGCCTGCGCCTCGAGGATCAGGTCGTCCGCGCCGTTGAAAAGGCTCTGGCCGAGGAGCCAGGCAGCCTGCTGGTGTTCCTGCCGGGCCAGGTCGAAATCCTGCGCACGGCCGAGCGGTTGCGCGAGCGGTCCCGGCCCGGGGTTGAGATCGCGCCGCTCTATGGTGCGCTGGACCCGCGTGACCAGGACCGCGCCATCCAGCCGGCCACGCCTGGCGCCCGCAAGGTGGTGCTGGCGACCTCCATCGCCGAAACCAGCCTGACCATCCAGAGCGTCCGGGTGGTGATCGACGCCGGGCTCGCCCGCGTGCCGCGGTTCGATCCGGCCAGCGGCTTGACTCGGCTTGCCACTGTCCGCGTCAGCCGCGCCGCCGCCGACCAGCGACGGGGCCGGGCCGGGCGGACCGAACCGGGGGTCTGCTATCGCCTCTGGGACGAGGCTGAGACCCGCGCCCTGCCGGCCTACGCCGATCCTGAAATCCTGGACGCGGACCTCTCTGGCCTGGCGCTGGACCTTGCCAGGTGGGGGGCCAAGGATGCGGGCGCCCTGGCCTTCCTCGACCCGCCGCCGGCCGCCGCCTTTGCAGAGGCGCGCGCGCTGCTGACCCGCCTGGAAGCCCTCGACGAGGCCGGCGTGCTGACCGCCCATGGCCAGGCGCTGTCGGCGATGCCGCTGCCGCCCCGCCTCGCGCACATGATCCTGAAAGCCACCGAGACGGGCCAGGCGCCTCGCGCGGCGCGCATCGCTGCCCTGGTAAGCGAACGCGGGCTTGGCGGGCGTGACGTCGACCTGCGCCATCGGCTGGAGGATTTGGAGCGCGACCGCTCACCCCGGGCGCGGGACGCCAAGGCCCTGGCGGAGCGCTGGAGCCGGCTCAGCGGGACGGCTGGGCGGGGCGAGCCCCTTTCCGACGGCCTGCTGCTGGCCTTCGCCTACCCTGAGCGGATCGCCAAGGCGCGGGGCGGGCAGGGAGAGTTCCAGCTGGTCACAGGCCGCGGCGCCTTCATCGAACCGACCGACGCCCTGGCGCGCGAGCCCTGGCTGGCGATCGCCGAACTGGGCGGCGGCGAGCGCCGCGACCGCATCCTGCTGGCCGCGCCACTGGACCCGGCGGAGCTGGCGGCCTTCTCAGGCCAGTTCGAGGTCGAAGAACGGCTGGAGGAGAGCGGGGCCGGCCGGTTGCGGTCGAAGCGCCTCACCCGCCTGGGACGGCTGACCATCCGCGAGGAGCTCAATGAAAATCCCGACCCCGCGCGGATCGCCCTCGCGCTGGCCGATCGTCTGCGGCGAGAGGGCCTGGACGCCCTGCCATGGGGCGAGGCAGCGCGGTCCTTCCGCGAGCGGGCTGCCTTCCTGCAGGCGCGCGACCCGGCGTGGCCGGATCTCTCCGACGCTGTGCTGTTGGGGCGACTGGATGAGTGGCTGATGCCGCTCCTCGCCAGCGTCCGCGCGCTGGCGGCGCTCAGGGCCGACGCCCTGGACGGCGCGTTGCGGACGCTCGTGCCCTGGGATCTCCAGCGGCGGATCGAGGCCGAGGCGCCCGCCCGCTGGACGGCGCCTACCGGCAACAGCTTCGCCGTCGACTATTCGGCGCAGGCGGGACCGCGGGTGGATGTGCGGGTGCAGGAGTGCTTCGGCATCGCCGAACATCCGCGTGTGGCCGGCACGCCGTTGACTTTCTCGCTACTCTCCCCCGGCCACAAGCCGATCCAGACCACCAACGACCTGCCGGGCTTCTGGAAGGGCTCGTGGAAGGATGTCCGCGCCGACATGCGCGGCCGCTATCCCAAGCACGTCTGGCCCGAGGACCCGGCTAGCGCCGCGCCGACGGCCCGGGCAAAGCCGCGGGGGACGTGACCGGCGTCAAAAGACATTAGACAGATGAGCGCCGCCGGCTAGCTGGCCGGCGGCGTCACCAACGATCGTCGAGGATCAGGCTGCGGTCAACGCTCTGCGGCGGAGCATCGCGCCGGCCGCGCCAAAGCCCATGATCATCATGGCCCACGTCGCCGGCTCGGGCACCGCGCCAATGCTCAGGCTTACGTTGTCCAGCAGAGGGCCGACATTGTCGTTGCTGTTGTTGGTGCCGAACTGCAATTTCAACGTTCCGTCGGTCAACGCCTGGAACGTGTAGCCGTATGTCCGCCACGGTGCGTCGTTGGCCACGAAGTCGCCACTCGAAATTCCGGTGATTCCCGAGTAATCGCCGAAGTTCGCTGGCGCCCAGAAATTCGTGAAGCTGAAGCCCGCAATGTCAGTTGCGCCGCCGAAGATGAACCCGGCGAAGAAGTCGTCGTTGCTGTCGCAGCAGCCGCGTTGATTGCCCGAGATCTCCCAGGTCAGGCTGACCACATCACCGGCACTGAACGCGAATGAGTTCAAGGTGGTGATCACGCCGCCGTCACGGGTGGATCCGTCGAGATCGACGAAGCTGCCGCCGCCGTTGAGGGAGTAGTCACCGCTGAACACGATGTCGACCGTGCCCTCGGAGACGCCGAAGTTGTTGAAACTCCCCCAGTTCAGAGCGGTCACGCCGCCGTTCTCGGTATTGAAGTTGTCGGTGAACACAACGCCCGCCTGGGCGCCGGTCGCCCCCAGCGACGCACAGACGGCCAGTCCGGCCAGAGCCTTACGAAACTGCATGTCAGATTTCCCGTCCAAATGTCTCGCGGGACTTGCTCACATATCGGGACTATCTCAGCAAGTCTGTTCGCGCCGGAGGCGAGCGATTGGTTGTTCCCGCAACCATAGCGCCGGGCTCCCCAGTCCGCGAAGGCTGCGCAGACCTCCCCATCCGACGTTACAGTCAGAAATCCGCCAGCAGGTTGACCGCCAGGCGGCGGGTTTCATTGAGTTGGTAGCTGTTGGGCGCGACGATTTTCCAGGAGCGGCTGTCGGTGACGTTGGCCAAGAGCACCCGCACACTCACCGGATTGTCGCGGAGCCTGAAACGATAGCGCACACCCAGGTCCAGGGTGGTGAACGCCGGCGCGAACAGCTGGTCGCCGGCCAGGGCCGCGTAGGGCCGGGCGGAAGCGGCGCGGCGGCCGGTGTAGACCACCGAGCCGGTCAGGGTGACGCCCTCGATCGGGGTGCGGTAGTCGGCGTCCAGCCGCAGCAGCGTCGAGGCCACGCCCACCGGACGCGGGCCGACGCGGCCCAGCCGCAGCGCCTCGCCGGTGACCTTGGGGTCCATCAGCACCGAGCCCGCCACCACGGTGAGACGCGGGCCGATTGCGCCCGACAGCGAGGCTTCCAACCCCCGGTGCCGCACAGCGCCAAGGTCGGTGAAGCGGTTCGCCGCGTCGAAGCTGAAGTAGGGTTTCTCGATCTGGAAGGCGCTGACCACCAGCCGGGTGGTCCATAGCTTGATGCGGACGCCGCCGTCGTACTGGGTGGTGCGTGAGGCGGGCAGGATCTCGTTGCGATTGGCTGCGTTCTCGGGCGCGACGCCGCTCTCCTCCAACCCCCGCACGGTACCGGCATAGACCAGCCAGCCCGGAGTGGGTGAAACCACCAGGGTGGCGTTATAGAGCCATGGCTGGTCGCGGACGGAGGTGACCCGGCCCAGGCGATCGAAGCTGGCCGTGTAGCGGGTCTTCTGCAGGCCGGCGTTCAGCTGGGCCAGCGCGCCCCAGCGGCCTACGTAGCCGATCCCGCCGGTGAGTTGCTGGATATGGCTCTCGTCGGTCGCGCGGAAGACAAAGGCGGGCTTCACCTCAGGGTCCTTGTCGCCCAGCCGCACGGGCCCGAGGTCGCGCACATCCGAGCCGCCGGTTTCCGAGCGCTTGTCGCGGCCGCGCAGGTTGAACAGCACCTGCTGGCGTAGCTTGGCTCCGTCGTCGCGCCAGGTCAGTTGGACCTCGCCGGAGTAGGAGCGGGACAGCTGCCGTGGGTCGGCGACGAGGCTGTGGCGCGCATTGCCGACAGGATCGGCGACCACGAAAATCTCGCTGTAGGCGCGGCGCTTGAGCTGGGAGGACTGGAAGCCGCCGGCCCGCACCGACCACGGACCGCCCAGGTCGAAACGGGTCGTGAACCCCAGGTTGGTGTTGTCCAGCGCGGCCTTGGCCCAATCCTGGCCCAGGTAGTTGCGGGGTTCA
>JANPKX010000346.1:0-1650 GCA_031426235.1 Alphaproteobacteria bacterium
CCCCGCCTGCGCCGCCGCGCAGACGACGCCGGCGGGGCGGTTTGGCCGGCGCCGGGTGGGGTCGTACGGCGCCGAGCGCTCGAAATCAGGCTCTGCATTGCGCCGCTGCCGCGGCCGCCCATCTGTGGGGGGATGCCAGAGCCAGGATGGCCTGGCCGTCCACGACGTCCTTCGCAAGCCACAGGAGCCGCCCATGACGGAACACCGCAACCTGAACCGACGGGCCCTTTTGGGCGCCGCGTCCGTCGCCGCCACGGCGCTGGCGACCGCGCCGGCGCACGCCCAGGCGCCGGCCTCGCTCGCCGGCCGCGCCGTGCTGATCACCGGCGCCAGTTCGGGCTTCGGCCGCCTGACCGCGCTGCACCTGGCGGGGCTGGGCGCCACGGTGATCGCCTCCATGCGCAACCTCGACGGCGGGCGGCGGCCCGAGGCGGTGTCTCTCGCCAGCGAGGCCCGGGGCCTGTCCGGCAAGCTCCATCTGGTCGAGATCGATGTCACCCGGCCGGACCAGATCAGGGCGGGCGTCGCCCAGGCCGAGACACTGGCCGGCGGGCGCCTCGACGTGCTGGTCAGCAACGCCGGCGTCGGGATCGCAGGTCCGATGGAGCTGCAGGACGACACCGCCCTGGAGCTGCAGATGCAGACCAACTTCCTGGGCGGCCTGCGTATGGCGCGCGCGGTCCTGCCCGGCATGCGCGCCCGGGGCGGCGGCCTGATCGTGCCGGTGTCCTCGCAGCTGGGCCGCATGATCCTGCCCAACCTGGGCGCCTATTGCAGCAGCAAATGGGGGCTGGAGGCGGCCTTCGAGGCCATGGCCTACGAGCTCGCGCCGTTGGCCGTGGAGGTGACCATCGTCCAGCCCGGCGGCTATCCCACCCGCATCTGGGACAGCGGCGCGCGCCAGGTCGAGGCGATGTTCGCGCGCAATGAGCCCGCGCGAATGGCCGCCTACGCCCAGCACGTCGCCATGACCCGGGCGTCGATGAGTTCGCCTCGCGGCGCCGACCCGATGGACGTGCCGCGCGCGATCGCCGAGCTAATCGCCCTGCCCACCGGCCAGCGCCCCCTGCGCCGCCCGGTCCACCCGAACACGACGATCTCGAGCGCGGTGAACAAGGCCCTGGCCGGCGTCCAGGCCCAGGTCCTGGGCCAGGGTCCCTACGCGACCTGGCACGCCGCGGTCACGACCTGACGCCGCGGGGTGGGGCCCCTATGAGGCCGGCTCGTAGTTGAGGATCGGGGCCAGCCAGCGTTCCGCCTCGGCCACCGTCCAGCCCTTGCGCCGCGCGTAGTCCTCGACCTGGTCCTTCTCGATCCGGCCGACGCCGAAGTAGTGGCTCTCCGGATGGCTGAAGTAGAGGCCGCTGACCGCCGCCGTCGGGTACATGGCGAAGCTCTCGGTCAGGCTCAGCCCCGTGGCGGCCTCGGCGTCGAGAAGCCGGAACAGGGTCGCCTTTTCGGTGTGGTCGGGCTGGGCGGGATAACCGGCGGCGGGGCGGATGCCGCGGTACTGCTCGCCGATCAGCGCCTCGATGTCGAAGGGCTCGTCGGGCGCGTAGCCCCACAGCTCGGTGCGCACCTTGCGGTGCAGGGCTTCGGCGAAGGCCTCGGCCAGCCGGTCGGCCAGGGCGGCGGCCAGGATGGCGTTGT
>JANPKX010000347.1:0-7538 GCA_031426235.1 Alphaproteobacteria bacterium
CAGGGCCTGGTGCAGCAGCGGGATCGACTGCGACAGGTCGATGATGTGGATGTTGGAACGGGCGCCGAAGATGAACTTGTCCATCTTCGGGTTCCACCGGTGCGTCTGGTGGCCGAAGTGCGCGCCGGCTTCGAGCATCTGGCGCATAGAAAAATCAGGCAGAGCCATCGTCTGTATCTCGTCTTTCTTCCGGTTGAACCTCCGCGGGCAAACCCTCCGAAGAGGACCGGAACGGACAGTGACGGGATGTCTCCCCGCCCAGCCGCACACCCGCGTGTGGATTGGAGCGGCGCATTTAGGGGGAAACGCCCCTGAAATCAACCGGCGTCAGATGTCCTCGACAAATGTCACGCCGGGCGCGGTCTTGATCGCGCCGCGCACCGCACCGTCCAGATTGAAACGGCCGGGCAGCTTCAGCTCGACCTCGCGGCCGCCGCCCAACGCCGCCACCAGCACCACCTCGCCGCCCCGTGCGCTCTCGACGCCCAGCCGCTTCTTGATGGCCTCAATCTCGGCGCTACGCGGGGCCACATGGACACGAAGCCCGGCCACAACGTTTTCGACAGCCTTCTCCACCGTCTCCACGTCGTCGGCAAAGAACCGCACCTCGCCGTCCGCCGCCTTGGCGCGCACCTTCAGGGCCACGGCGCGGCCGGGCTCCAGCAGGTCGCGGCACTTGCGTAGGGTCTCGGGCGGGAACAGCACCTCGTACTCGCCGGTGGGGTCCGAGAGGGTCACGAAGGCGAACTTCTCGCCGGAGCGTGACGGCCGCTCCTGCTTGCGCCGCACGACGCCGGCCATTCGCATCGCCTCGGCGCCGGCCAGAGCCTTGGCGATGGCGTCGGTCAGGAGGTCACAGCGCTTGCGGCGAAGCGCCTCGACCATGTCATCCAGCGGATGGCCAGAAAGGTAGAAGCCCACCGCGGCCAGCTCCTCGTCGAGCCGCTGCACGGGACTCCAGCCGTCGGCGCGAACGATGCGGGGCCGGTGGCCGCCGGACAGGTCCTCGCCAAACAGGCTGACCTTGCCCTCAGCGCGGTCGTTGGCCAGCGCCTGACCGTGGCCCACCAGCACGTCGGCCGAGGCCATCAGCTCGGCGCGCTCCGGGTGGATGGCGTCGAACGCCCCGGCGCGCGCCAGGGTCTCGAACGTGCGCTTGTTGACCTGGCGCGGGTCCACCCGCTCCACGAAGTCGAAGATGTCGCGGAACGGACCGCCGTCGCGCCGCACGGCCACCACATGCTCCATCGCCTGCAAGCCCACGTTTCGGATCGCGCCCAGGGCGTACAGCACCTGCCCGTCCGCCACATCGAAGTCCGCCGCAGAGCGGTTCACGCAGGGCGGCCGGATGGTCACGCCATAGCGCTTGGCGTCCTGGTAGAAGACCGCCAGCTTGTCGGTGTTGGCCATGTCCAGGCTCATGGACGCGGCGAAGAACTCGACCGGGGCGTTCGCCTTCAGCCAGGCGGTCTGGTAGGCGATCAGGGCATAGGGCGCGGCGTGCGACTTGTTGAAGCCGTAGCCGGAGAACTTCTCCATCAGCCCGAACAGGGTGTCGGCCAACCCCTTGTCCACCCCGCGCTCGGCGGCGCCGGAGGCGAATCGGGCCCGCTGCTGATCCATCTCCTCCTTCTTCTTCTTGCCCATCGCACGGCGCAGCAGGTCCGCCTCGCCCAGCGAATAGCCGGCCATGGTGCGGGCGATCTGCATCACCTGTTCCTGGTAGACGATGACGCCGTAGGTCGGGGTCAGCACCTGTTCCAACAGCGGGTGATAGAAGTCGAGCTCGCGCCGGCCCATCTTGACGTCGACATAGGCCGGGATCGATTCCATCGGCCCCGGCCGATAGAGCGAGATCAGCGCGGTGCACTCCTCCAGCGAGGTCGGCCTGAGCTGGCGCAGGGTGTCGCGCATGCCCTGCCCTTCCATCTGGAACACGCCCACGGTCTGGCCGGACGCCATCACCTCGTAGGCGCCCGGATCGTCCAGCGGCAGGGTCTGCAGGTCAAAGGCCGCGCCGCGCTTCTCCAGGTGCTTCATCGCCCGGCGGATCACCGTCAGCGTCTTCAGGCCCAGGAAGTCGAACTTCACCAGCCCCGCGCTCTCCACCCACTTCATGTTGAACTGGGTGGCCGGCAGATCCGAGCGCGGATCGCGGTAGAGGGGCGAAAGCTGAGTTAGCGGCCGGTCGGCGATCACCACCCCGGCGGCGTGGGTCGAGGCGTTACGGTACAGCCCCTCCAGTTGCAGGGCCACATCCAGCAGGCGCGCCACGGCCTCGTCGTTGCGCCGTTCTTCCTTCAGCCGGGGCTCGATCTCGATGGCCTGGGCCAGGGTCACCGGGTTGGCGGGATTGGCCGGCACCATCTTGGCCAGGCGATCCACCTGGCCCAGCGGGAGTTGCAGCACCCGACCCACGTCGCGCAGCACCGCCCGCGCCTGCAGGGTGCCGAAGGTGATGATCTGGGCCACCCGGTCGCGGCCGTAGCGGCCCTGGACGTAGGTAATCACCACGTCGCGACGCTCCTGGCAGAAGTCGATGTCGAAATCGGGCATCGACACCCGCTCGGGGTTCAGGAACCGCTCGAAGATCAGGCCGTAGCGCAGCGGGTCGAGGCCGGTGATCTGCAGCACCCAGGCGGTCAGCGAGCCGGCGCCCGACCCGCGGCCCGGCCCCACCGGAATGTCGTGCGCCACGGCCCACTGCATGAAGTCCGAGACGATCAGGAAGTAGCCGGCGAACCCCATCTGGGTAATGACACCCAGTTCCACGTCCAGTCGCGCCTGATAGTCGGCTTCAGGGTAGGCGCTGGCCAGGCCTCCGGCGATCTTGGCGCGCAGGCCCTCGCGGGCGCGGAACGCCAACTCCTCGGCTTCGGTGCGTCCCTCGCTGGTGGGGAACCTGGGCAGGATCGGGTCGCGCTTGGCCACGGTAAACGCGCAGCGGCGCGCCACCTCCAGGGTGTTGTCGCAGGCCTCGGGCAGGTCGGCGAACAGCGCCCGCATCTCGGCCTGCGACTTGAAGCCGTGCTCGGCGGTGACCCGGCGCCGCTCGTCCTGGCCGACGAAGCTGCCATCGGCGATGCACAGCAGGACATCGTGGGCCAGATGGGTCTGGGCGTTCTTGAAATAGACGTCGTTGGTCGCCACCAGCGGCGCGTCGGTCTCGTAGGCGAAGGCCACCAGGTGCGGCTCCGCCGTCGCCTCCGCGGGCATGCCGTGCCGCTGCAGTTCCACATAGAACCGGTCGCCGAACACCCGCTGCATCTCGCTGAGCGCCGCGCGGGCCTCCTTGAACTTACCCGAGGCGAACAGGTGATCGACCGGCCCGTCCGGCCCCCCCGACAGCAGGATCAGGTCGCCCGCATGGGCCGCCACCTTGGTCCAGGGGACGTAAGGGTCCTCACTGCCATCACTGTCCAGGTAGGCGGCGGACGACAGCTCGCACAGGTTCAGATATCCGGCCTCGGTCTGCGCCAGCAGCACGACGGTGGGCGTCTTGGCCCAGCGTTCGCCGCGCGGCTCGCCGATCCCGCTGACCGGCAGGGCGCAGCCGATGATCGGCTGGACCCCTTCGCCCTTGGTGGCGACCGAGAACTCCAGCGCTCCGAACAGGTTGGAGCGGTCGGTGATCGCCACGGCCGGCATGCCGTCGGCCTTTGCAAGGCCGCTGATCTTGTCGGCCTTGATGGCGCCTTCCAGCAGCGAATAGGCCGAGCGGACCCGCAAGTGAACGAAACCGCCGTCGCCGCTGTCCGCCAACTGGGCCGCCTCCCCCATTCGCATGGCGTCAGCCCACCAGGCCGGCCACCGTGCACACCATCCAGACAAAGCTGGCGACCGACGCAAACGCCAGTGATTCCCGAGCCAGACGAACCATCCCGACCATCCTTCTGTTGAGCACCTGTGGAGAACCCTGAACGAGTTCCGTTTTCGTTCTTAGTCCCCTTTTGTTCTCCGCGTCAAGCAGGCGCGACGGTGTGTGAGGGCCGGGCCTGAGCCTTCGCCGCTGACCCTCGTCATCCCGCCTCGTGTCCGCGGGACCATTCCTCGGCCGCAACGCGGGGAGTGTCCTCGACGTCGGCCTTGCTGTCGCGAGGACGCCGGCTCGGCGACAACCATGAGTCCCGCGAACACGTCGCGGGATGACGATGAGAGCGGGGCCTTGCCCGCCTACCCCGCCGTCCAGACCTCCAGCCGCCCGTCCGTCAGTGCGAACACCCGGTCCATATGCGCCGCCAGCGCTAGGTTGTGCGTCGCCACCAGGGCGGCGACGCCCGTGCTGCGCGCCAGGGTCTGGAGGCTTTCGAACACGGCCGTGGACGTCGCGGGGTCAAGGTTGCCGGTGGGCTCGTCGGCCAGCAGCAGGCGGGGTGAATTGGCCAGGGCGCGGGCGACGGCCACCCGCTGCTGCTCGCCGCCGGAGAGCTGGGCCGGCTGGTGGTCCACGCGGGCGCCGAGGCCCAGGTCGGTGAGCAGTTTCCGGGCGCGGTCGCCGGCGGCCTTGCGCGAGGCGCCGGCGATCATCATCGGCAGGCCGACGTTGTCGAGGGCGCTGAACTCCGGCAGCAGGTGGTGGAACTGGTAGACGAAACCGATGGTCGCCAGCCGCACACGGGTGCGTTCCCGTTCGCCCAGGTCCGAGCAGTTTGTCCCCAGGATTGTGATCGTCCCGCCGTCCGGATGCTCCAGCAGTCCGGCCGCGTGCAGAAGACTGGACTTGCCCGACCCCGAAGGCCCGATCAGGCCCACGATCTCGCCCGGCTGGACATCGAGGTCGACGCCCCGCAGCACGGGCAGCGCGCCAGCAGCGGTCACATAGGTCCGCTCCAGCCCTCGGATGGACAGCACTGGCTCACTCATAGCGAAGCGCCTCCACCGGATCGAGCTTGGAGGCGCGCCAGGCCGGCGGCAGGGTCCACAGGCACGCCATGCCCAGGGCGAAGGCCGCGATGGCCGCCACCTCGCCCCAGTCCACCTTGGCCGGCAGCCGGGACAGGTAATAGACGTCCGAGGCGAAGACGGGCGTGCCCGTCGCCCATTCCACGAAGCCCTGGATCGGGTCGATGTAGACCGAGAACAGCACACCCAAGGCCACCCCGGCGATGGTGCCTAGGGCCCCGATGCTGGCGCCCGTCATGAAGAAGATGCGCAGGATCGAGCCCTGCCCCGCCCCCATGGTCCGAAGGATCGCGATGTCGCGGGTCTTGTTCTTCACCAGCATCACCAGGCCCGAGATGATGTTGAGCGCGGCGATGACGATCAGCATCCCCAGGATCAGCCGCATGGCTGTGCGCTCAACCTTCAGCGCGCCCCAGAAGGCGGTGTCGCGCTGGGTCCAGTCGCTGACGATGGCGGCGGGTCCTGCGGCCGCGTTGATGGCCCCGCGCATCCGCGAGGCCTGGTCGGGGTCTTCAACCTTGATCTCGATCGCGTCGGCGGTGTCTTCGCGCCCGAAGAACAGCTGCGCCTGGGCGAGCGGCATGTAGATATAGGCTTGGTCGTACTGGCTCATGCCCACGCTGAAGGTCGCCCCGACGGTGTAGGCCTTTTCCTGCGGGGTGCCCCCGAACGCCGTGGCGCCGCCGGTGGGTGAGATCAACGAAAGCGTGTCGCCGACGCCAACGCCCAACGACTGGGCCAGCCGCTCGCCCACCACCACGACGTCGCCGCCGTAGTCACCGACGCCGAACCCCTTCAGGTCGCCCTTGGTGAGGTTGCCGGACACCAGTTGGGTTCCCGCCAGGTCGCGCGCCGAAATGCCGCGCACCAGGGCTCCGGTGATCTGGCTGGGCCCGATCGCGATGGCCTGGGCCTCGATCACCGACGCGGCCTGAATGACGCCCGGCACCTTGACGATCCGCGCCGCCGCCAGGTCGCGCCCCGGCCCGTCCAGCACGCCGCCGGTGACGAACAGGTGGCCCTGGAACCCCAGGATGCGGCCCAGCAACTCCGAGCGGAACCCGTTCATCACCGACATGGTCGCGATCAGCACGCCCACCGCCAGCATGATGCCGATGAACGAGATCACCGAGATGAGCCCGACCCCGCCCTGGCTGCGCCGCGCACGGAGATAGCGGGCCGCCAGCATTCGCTCCCAGAGCCCGAAAGGCGCCGCGCGCCCGCCGGTAATCGCCGTCTGGGTCAACCGATCATCGCCTTGAGCGCAGCCTCAAGCGGCAGGGTCTGTCGATCGCCGGTGGCGCGGCGCTTGAGTTCGACCACGCCGTCAGCCAGGCCCTTGGGCCCGATCACCAGTTGCCAGGGTATGCCCACCAGGTCGGCGGCGGCAAACTTGGCGCCCGGCCGCTCGTCGCGGTCATCGTAGATTGGGTCCTTGCCCGCCGCAGTCAGCGCGGAGTAGGCGGTTTCGCAGGCCGCATCGCACGCCGCATCGCCAGCCCGCAGGTTCAGCACCGCCGCGCCGAACGGGGCCACCACGTCCGGCCAGACAATCCCGCTGTCGTCATGACTGGCCTCGATGATCGCCGCCACCAGCCGCGACACGCCCACGCCGTAGGACCCCATCTGAACCGGGGTGTCCTTGCCGTCCGGCCCCGTGACATTGGCCTTCATCGGCAAGGAGTACTTGGTCCCGAAATAGAAGATGTGGCCCACCTCGATGCCGCGGGCGGTCATCTGCTTGTCGGCCGGCATGGCGTCGAACCGTGCGGCGTCATGCATCTCGTCCGACGCGGAATAGAGACAGGTGCGACGGCCGACCTCGGCTTCCAGGTCACCCTGCCAGTCCAGATCAGGGCCAGGCGCACCCATCTCGACCAGATCGCGGTGGGCGAACACCTGGCTCTCGCCGGTGTCGGCCAGGATCATGAACTCGTGGCTGAGGTCGCCGCCGATCGGGCCGGGATCGGCCTTCACCGGGATCGCCTTCAGACCCAGCCGCGCATAGACGTTGAGATAGGCCAGGAACATCCGGTTGTACGAGCGGCGCGCGCCGGCCTCGTCGATGTCGAAGGAATAGGCGTCCTTCATTAGGAACTCGCGGCCGCGCATCACCCCGAACCGGGGCCGGCGCTCGTCCCGGAATTTCCACTGGATATTGTAAAGATTCAGCGGCAGGCTCTTGTACGACTTTACATAACTGCGGAAAATGTCGGTAACGACCTCCTCGGCCGTCGGGCCGAAAAGCAGGTCCCGATCGTGGCGATCCTTGATGCGCAGCATCTCATCGCCATAGTCGTCGAAGCGCCCGCTTTGCTTCCAGAGGTCGGCCAACTGGATGGTGGGCATCAGGATCTCGACGGCCCCGGCACGGTCCATCTCCTCGCGCACCACCTGCTCGATCTTTTTCAGAACCCTAAGGCCCAGCGGCAGCCAGGCATAGATTCCGGCCGCCTCCTGACGGATCATCCCCGCACGCAGCATCAACTGGTGGGACACGATCTGCGCATCCGAAGGCGCCTCGCGCAGCGTCGGCATGAAGTATCGCGAAAGGCGCATGGTTTCCCTCAGTTCGGGCGAAGGCGCCCTGATACCCCTGGCCGCAGAACCTTGGCAACGATGAGGCGGACGTTACC
>JANPKX010000348.1:0-3024 GCA_031426235.1 Alphaproteobacteria bacterium
TCGAACGTCGGGCCGCCCGAGTTGCCCCGGTTGATGGGGGCGTCGATCTGAATGTAGTCGACGAAGGTCTCGCCGATATCGCGCCCGTAGGCCGATACGATGCCCGCGGTGGCGGTGCCGCCCAGCCCGAACGGATTTCCCACCGTGAACACCCAGTCGCCGACCCGCGGCTTGCCCGCGTTCTCGAAACTGACGAACGGGAACGGCCCGCGTCGGCCCTTGACGCGCAGCACCGCCAGGTCCGTGCCCTCGTCGCGGCCGACGATCTCCGCTTCCAACTCGGTCTCGTCCTTCAGGACCACCTTGATGGTCTCGGCATTCTCGACGACGTGGTTGTTGGTGACGATGTAGCCGTCGGCGGAGATAAAGAAGCCGGAGCCTGCGGACTGCTGGGTGGGCGCGCGGGGTTGGCCGCGCTCCGTGCGGCCGCCGGGACTTCCGTCCTCGCCGTCATCGTCCGGCTGCGCGCCAGGGGGCCGAAGCTGGAAGCCCGGGAAGCCGGGGATTTGGCGCAACGCGGACGTATCGACCCGGCTCGTGACATTGATGGACACCACGGCTGGCGACACCCGCTCGAAGATGTCGGCGAACGACAGCGGTGCTCCGGGCGGCGGCGCGAAGATTGGCGTGGTCGAGGCCTTAATCAGCCCCCCTTGCGCCAATTCGGAGTGCGATGACGGCAACCGCATCCCTGCGCCCGCAGCCGCCGCGGCGATGATGCCAGCGCCTGCGATGGCGCCCAAAACGTACCCGGTTCTCTTGGAAGTCATCCGTCTTTGTTTCCCTCGACGCGCCGATCTGGGGAGGGGGGCGCGTCAGAACAAGCTAGGTCGAATGCGCCGAAGCGCAACACGTCTCGCATTATCTTTAGGACACCCTGCGCGCCGCATCACGTCCAATCTAGGGCGGGAACGTGTCAGGGTGTTTCTTCGCGCGTCAGTCCGCGTAGACGCTCGATCTCTGCCGACGAAAGATCAGCGTCTGCGGGGCGGGCCCGGAGCCGAGCCGCCAGGAGGCCGGCGCCGGCCAGCACGACCAGGAAGGGGACCGCCCAGAGCGCCAGGTTGCCAAGGCTGAAACTCGGCTTCAACAGCACGAACTCTCCGTAGCGTTCCGTGAGAAACGCTTTTACCTGCGGCGCGGTTTTGCCAGTCTGAACCTGCTCGCGGACGATCACGCGAAGGTCGCGGGCCAATTCGGCTTCGCTGTCGTCGATCGACTCGTTCTGACAGACGAGGCACCGCACATCCCGAAAGATGGCGCGCGCCTGGGCTTCCATCGCCGGATCGGCCAACCGCTCGGCCGGGTCGGAAGCGGCGGACAGGCAAAGCGCCCCGGCCGCGGCGGCGATCAGCGCGCGGAGCCTCACGCGGCCACCTCCCGCCGCCGGCCCACCCCCAGCCTCAGCCGGCGATCCGACAGCGAAACCAACCCCCCCAGCGCCATAATGGCCGGGCCGATGAAGATCAGGCTGGCCCAGGGGTTCCAATAAGCGCGGACCAGCCAGGTCGAAGCCTCCGGCCCCGCGTCGCGGCGCTCACCCAGCACCAGATAGAGATGCGACGCGCCGCGATAACAGATGCCCACCTCCGAGGTGGTCTGTCCGCCGGTGGTATAGAGGCGACGCTCCGGCAGCACCCGGCAGACGGATTCGCCCGCGCGGGTCACGGTCATCACCGCCTGGTCGGCGTCGTAGTTGGGTCCCTCGATCGGACGCACTGTGTCGAGGCTGACGTGATAGCCGGCGATATCCAGGCTGGCGCCTGGCGCGAGCGCCTCGGCCGCCTCCATCTTCCATGAGGTCTCGAAGACAGCGCCCATGACGAACACTCCAAGGCCCAGGTGCGCCAGGGTCATGCCCCACGCCCCGCGCGGCAAGCCGATGAGGCGCCGCCAAGTCTCCGCGGCCGGCGCGCGGAACGCCCGCGTGCGCTCCACGATCTCGACCAGGGCGCCAACCACCAGCCAGACGCCCAGACCCACCCCGACGGCGCCGAAGGCCTTGCGCGGACTGACCAGGGCCAGCGCCAGTAGCCCCGAGGCCCCGGCGATCAGCACCGCGACCCAAAGCCGCTGGGCCACGCCGCGCGCATCCCCCCGCTTCCAGGCCAGCAGCGGGCCCGCAGGGACCAGGATCGCCAGGGCGGTCATCAAGGGCGTGAACGTCAGGTTGAAGTACGGCGGCCCCACCGAAATCGGCTTGCCGCCCAGCGCCTCGCGGATCAGCGGATAGAGGGTGCCGAGGAGGACGGTCGCTGTGGCGGCGGCGAGCAGGATATTGTTAAGCACGAGCGCGCTCTCGCGACTGATGGGCGCGAACACGCCGCCGCGCTGCAGGCCGGGCGCACGCCAGGCGAAGAGGGCGAACGCCAGACCCGAGGTGAACCCCAGGATCATCAGCAACAGCACCCCGCGTGACGGATCGACCGCGAAGGCATGGACCGAGGTCAGCACGCCCGAGCGCACCAGGAAGGCGCCCAGCATCGAAAAGGTAAAGGCGGCCAAGGCCAGGAACAACGTCCAGCCCGCCAACGCCCCGCGCTTCTCGGTCACGATGGACGAGTGCAGCAGCGCCGTGGCGATCAGCCACGGCATGAAGCTGGCGTTTTCCACCGGGTCCCAGAACCACCAGCCGCCCCAGCCCAGTTCGTAGTAGGCCCAGAACGAACCCAGCGTGATCCCAGCCGTCAGCAGGCTCCACGCCGCCAGCGTCCAGGGCCGGATCCACTTCGACCACGCCGCGTCAATGCGTCCCTCGATCAGAGCGCCCACCGCCAGGGAGAACACCACCGACATGCCGACGTAGCCGGCGTAGAGAAACGGCGGATGGACCGCCAGTGCCGGGTCCTGCAGCAGCGGGTTGAGCGAGCGGCCCTCCACTGGGGCGGTGGCCAGACGCATCAGCGGGTTGGAGGCGAAGACCGTGTAGGCCAGGAACACCGAACCCAGAACACCCTGGGCTGCGACGGTGGACGTCCGCAGGCCCCGCGGCAGGCTCGAACCCAGTCCGGCCGCCGCCGCGCC
>JANPKX010000349.1:0-5186 GCA_031426235.1 Alphaproteobacteria bacterium
CTACCTCCAGACCCCGCGCCATATCGAGCTGCAGGTCATCGCCGACAGCTTCGGCAACGTCTGCCACCTGGGCGAGAGGGACTGCTCTCTGCAGCGCCGCCATCAGAAGGTGCTGGAGGAAGCCCCCTCCCCGGTCATCGACGCCGCCACGCGGGCGAAGATCGGCAAGGTGGTGGTCGATGCCGTCAAGGCGATCGGCTACCTGGGCGTCGGCACCATCGAGTTCCTGTACGAGAACGGCGAGTTCTTCTTCATCGAGATGAACACCCGGCTGCAGGTGGAGCACCCGGTCACCGAGGCGATCACTGGGATCGACCTGGTGCGCGAGCAGATCCGCATCGCCGCCGGGCTGCCGCTGTCGTTCAAGCAATCCGATATCGTCTTCGAAGGCCACGCCATCGAGTGCCGCGTGAACGCAGAGAACCCCAAGACGTTCGTGCCGTCGCCCGGCCTCGTCACCGACTATCACGCCCCCGGCGGCCTCGGCGTTCGGATGGATAGCGCCCTCTATGCGGGCTATTCCATCCCCCCCTTCTACGACAGCCTGATCGGCAAGCTGATCGTGCATGGCCGCGACCGGGCCGAGTGCATCGCGCGGCTCAACCGCTGCCTGGGTGAGATCGTGGTGGGCGGCATCGACACCAACATCCCCTTGTTCCAGGACCTGTTGCACCAGCCGGACATCCTGAACGGCGACTACGATATCCACTGGCTGGAACGCTGGATGGCCGCCAACGCCGGCTGAGCCGTTCAAGTCTTGGGAACAGGAGTTGTCGGTCAACGGCGGCTTGATTGAAAGTCGATTGCCCCTAGACCAGCCGCATGCCTGCCTTCGACGCCCGCGACCTGCTGGACTGTTACGCCCGCGGCGTTTTCCCGATGGCCGACGCGCGGGAGGACGCCCGGGTCTTTCTGATCGATCCGCCGCAGCGCGGGATCATCCCGCTGAACGGCTTCCACGTCTCGCGGCGGCTGGCGCGCACCGTCCGCGCCGAGCCGTTTCAGGTGCGGGTCGACAGCGCCTTCCACGCGGTGGTCCTGGCCTGCGCCGAGACCGGGCCTGGACGGACGGAGACCTGGATCAACCGGCCCATCGAGCGGCTCTACCTGGAGCTCCACACCCGCGGCCACGCCCACAGCGTCGAGTGCTGGAGCGAGGGCGTTCTCGTCGGCGGGCTCTACGGCGTCTCGCTCAACGGCGCGTTCTTCGGGGAAAGCATGTTCTCGCGGGCGCGGGACGCCTCGAAAGTCGCCCTGGTTCACCTGACGGCGCGGCTGATCGCCGGCGGGTACCGGCTGCTCGACGCCCAGTTCATGACCGAACACCTGCGTCAGTTCGGGGCGCTGGAGATCGAGCGGGCCGACTATCACCGCCGGCTGAAGCATGCGATGGCGACGCAAGCGGACTTCTACGGCGTGGACGGCGGACCCGGGACGGCGGCTGCAGGCGCAGGCTCAGGGGACGCGGCCTTGGCGGGCGGAGGCGGCGGAGGCGGCGGAGGCGGCAAGTCCAAAAGCTTGGGCTCGGGCGGCGGCAAGACCTTGGCGGGCGCCGCACGCGGCGCGGCGGCGGCGACCGGCGTCGGCGGGGCGCTGGCCCTGCAACTGATCGCCCAGGCATCGTAGGTGGCGTGCTGAAGCGGGTTGAGGCCCGGTGAGGCGGCGAACATCCAGCCCTTGAAGGCCTCGCGGGGCGGCGGGCTCAGGCGGCCCGGCTGCGGGCGTGGCTGCGAATCGACCGTCAGATAGACGATGGCGTCTTCGATCGGCTCGTCAGGCGCGGTGCGCTCGCAGGCGCGAACCGTGAAGACCAGGCCCTTCCAGCGTACCGGCCGGCCGACCGCGGCCTCGAAGCGCAGGGTCTCGGCGGTCACCTTGTCCAGCGCCTGGAGCACGGCGATGTCGTAGCGGGTGCGGCGGATCAGCGTCTCGGTCGGCTTTTGTGACACCTGGTCGCGGGGCGCGGCGGCCGGCGCCACATCCTTCTCCTCGACCGGCGGCGGCGCGACGAGGGGCGCGGGCGGCGCGACCGTGACGGGCGGCGCCTCCTCGCTGGCGACGGGCTCGGGCGGCGCCGCGGAGGCTGGCGCGGGACCTGGCGGCGCTGCGGGCTGAGCGGCCACGATCCCGGCGGTGAGGACCCCCAGGATCGCGCCGAGGCCGGCGCGGCGAAGATGGCGTGGCGAGGGGCGCGGCCTGTCCACGGCTATTCCGGCGTCCAGGCCTCGTAGTCGCCGGTGGCGCGCTGACGCTCGCCGCCCTGCGAGATCGCGCCTTGCGGCTTTCTCGCGTGGATGGTCCCGGTCAGGTTGGGCAGGTGCGCCTTTTCCCAGGGCTTGACGACGAAGGGTTCGACCGTGGGCGGCTCGTCGAAGGTGTAGCGAAGCCAACCGTGCCAGTCCGGCGTGACCTTGGAGGCGTCGGCATAGCCCTTGTAGGTGACCCAGCGGCGCTTGCGCCCCCGGTCGTAGCTGTCGCGGTCGGTGCGGGCCTCGTAGTAGCGGTTGCCCAGCTCGTCCTCACCGACGAAGCGACCCTGCTTGGCGATGGTGAAATAGATGCCGGGCGTGGCGCCGTTCCACCAGGTGAAGATCGTCTTCAGGACAGACACGCGGGGCACTCTTCGGCTGCGAATTCGGGCGGACTATAAGCGGGCGTCCCGCAAGCAGCAACCAGCGGCCGACCTGCAATATCTTGGGGATGATCGGCCTTTGACCCACCATATCTATTGATTGGCCGGTCCGGCGGGACCTACCCTCGCCCCGTCAGGGAGTCGGCGCATGGGCACGCACACGTCACGCGCGGGGATTGAGGGCCGGGTTCTCGAGCTGGGCGACCGGCTGATCGAGGTTGAAGCCCCCATCCATTTCAGCAACGCGCGGGTCGAGGCCTGGGAGGACTGGGCCGGCGGTCGGGCCGACCTGGCCGAGGCGATCGGGGCCTACGCCTACGACCTCGCGGCCAAGGCGCAGGCGCGCGGGCTGACCGCGGACCTGCGGGCCCGCACCCGCTTTCGCGAGACGGTCGGCGAGGCGATGCTGCTCGGCGCCATCGGGCTCGCGCCCGGCGGCTGCGCGCTTTCAGTCTTGGAACCCGCGGACGCGCCCTTGCTCGGCCTCACGGCGCAGCATCGGGGCCGCGAGGCGGCGCGGTCCGCCGCCGTCATGACCTCGGCGCGGCTGCAGGCGGTGATGGACGCGGTGCTGCGCTGTTCAGGCGATGACGAGGCCTGCGCGGACCCGGCGCGCAACACCAGCCTGGCGCGTGCGGCCGAGGCGGCGCGGGCGATCGGGGCTTCGGACGCCACGATGCTCGACTCGATCGCCATGGCCCGCGCCGGTGAAACCGCCTGGCCGCGCGCAGTCCCCGTCCCGGCGCCAGAAACCCGCGTCGTCACCGCCTGCGCGCCCGGACCGGCCCTCGCCCAGGCCTGCTGGGCGACGGGGCGGGTGATTTCGGCGGCGGATGCGGCAAGCGCCGCCGCGATCGCCGAGGCGGCCGCCCTGCCCTTGGCGGCCGTAGAGCTGATGGCCTGCTGGCGCGACGACGTCTTCGACGAGGTGGGATTTGCGGCCCAGGTGATGTTGGCGGCCACCGCCCTGGCCGCCGAGGCCGAGGGTCCGCTTCGGATTGCGTTCGGCGGGCTGGGCGACTGGCTGGCGGCCCACGGTTTCGACTACGACAGCGACGCGGCCCGCTCTGCGGCCCGAAACCTGATCGTGGCGGCCCGACAGGCGACCGATGGTCTCGACCTCGACCTGCGGTTTGTCCTTGCCCAGGACGACGAACTGAGTCTGCGGGTCGGCGCCCGCCTTGACGGGGCGCCGTGGAACGGCCCGTTGACCGTGGCCGAGACCGCGGACGGCGAGACGGTGCGGGTGATCTCCGAGGCCGGGCGGCTGGCCCTGTCGGCCCTGGGGATCGACGCCGAGGCCGTCACCCTGGCGCTGCTGGGCCATCGCAGCCTCGCGGACGCGCCTGGCGTGAACGCCCAGGCGCTGACAGCGCGCGGATTCACGGCGCTTGAGATCGAGGCCGCTCAAGCGGAACTGCCGTTCGTGCGCACCCTGTCTCAGGCCTTCGCGCCCGGGGTGGTGGGCGAGGGGTTCCTGCGCGATGTGCTCGGCGCCACGGCGACCCAGTTGGCGGACCCGAATCTAGACGTCCTGGCCCTTGCCGGCTTCAGCGCCGCGGATGTGGCGGCGGCCGAGGCGCACGCCCTGGGAGCGAACGACCTCGGCCGCGCGCCATTCCTGGACGAGACCCAGCGCCAGGTGCTCCGCGGCGCGCAAGCGGTCAGCATCCCGGCCCAGGCCGCCATGCTGGAGGCCCTGGCGCCCGTCCTGGACGCGCCACCGGTCTTGGAGGTGGTCCTGCCCTGGTCGGCAGGTCCGGAGGCGTTCCTGGAGGTTCTAGGCGCCTGTCGCGTCGCGCTGCTGGTCCGGCGCGAGCCCCCGCCGGCCAGCCTCCGACTGGAGATCCCGGCGGTGGCCGACCTGCCTGTCCGCCAGCCGGAGCCTGAGCCCGCAGCCGAGCGCATCGTGGAGCGGATCGTCGAGCGCGAGCGCACCCGCCGAAAACTGCCGGACCGGCGCAAGGGCTACATCCAGAAGGCGTCGGTGGGGGGGCACAAGGTCTACCTGCACACGGGCGAGTACGACGATGGCGAGCTCGGCGAGATCTTCATCGACATGCACAAGGAAGGCGCCGCGTTCCGATCGCTGATGAACAACTTCGCGGTGTCGATCTCGCTGGGGCTGCAGCACGGCGTGCCGCTGGAGGAATTCGTCGACGCCTTCGTCTTCACGCGGTTCGAGCCGGCCGGTCCGGTGACCGGCAACGACACGGTGAAGTCGGCGACCTCGATCCTGGACTATATCTTCCGCGAACTGGGCATCAGCTATCTGGGCCGCGACGACCTGGGCAATGCCGATCCGGGCGAGCTGAACGCCGACGGCCTGGGCCACGGCAAGGCCGACGCGCCGTCCGGTGAGGAACTGCAGCCCGCGTCCCGGTTTATCTCCCGCGGGTTTGCCCGCGGCGCGGCGCCGGACAATCTGGTGTTCCTGCCGACGGCGCACCGTGAGCCCGGACCGGCGGCGCTGCGGTCCGCCGAGGTCTGCGCCGCCTGCGGGGACATTGCCGTGGTGCGCAAGGGCCAGTCGCTGATCTGCGAGACCTGCGGC
>JANPKX010000350.1:0-15970 GCA_031426235.1 Alphaproteobacteria bacterium
CCCCGCACCCTGCCTGGCGTCTTCGCGCTGGGGCCCCCCGATATGTTCGCACCGCCCACGGCGGCTCCGACCTTGGGCCAGCACACCGCGGAGGTAATGTCCGCCCTGCCCCCGGCGCCTGTTCCGCCTGACGCGCCGTCGACCGATGCGCCGGCGGCGGCGCTCGCCGGGCTGAAGGTTCTGGATCTCGCCTGGGTGGTCGCCGGCCCGGCCCTGGGCCGGGCGATGGCCGACTACGGCGCTGTCGTCGTGCGGGTGGAGTCCTCGGTCCGGATCGAGACCGCCCGCCTGATGGGTCCCTACTGGGAAGGCAAGCCCGACCCCCAGCGCTGCGCCCTCTTCGACACCTACAACATGGGCAAGTTGGGCGTCGCGCTGGACCTGACCCATCCGGATGGCCAGGCGATCGTGCGAGACCTGGCGTTGTGGGCCGATGTGGTCGTCGAGAGCTTCATCCCCGGCCAACTGGCCAAGTGGGGGCTGTCACCCGATGCGCTTCGCGCCGCCAACCCCAGGCTGGTGGTGATCTCTACCTGTCTGATGGGTCAGCAGGGCCCGGCCGCGGCCCTCACCGGCTACGGCAATATCGGCGCCGCCATGGCAGGCTACCAGGCGATCGTCGGGCGCGAGGGCCATCCCCCGATCGGCCCGTTCGGACCCTATACCGACTTCGTCGGTCCCCGCTTCGGGCTGGTCGCGGCGCTGGCCGCCATCGACCGGCAGCGGCGGACCGGCGAGGGCTGCTGGCTCGACATCTCGCAGGCCGAGGCCGGTATGCAGTTCCTGGCGCCGCTGATCGCTGAAACGGCTGCGACAGACCGTGTCGCCACGGCGCACGGCAACCGCGATCCGCAGTTCGCGCCGCACGGTGTCTATGCTTGCGCCGGCGAGGACCGCTGGGTGGCCATGGTCACGCGGGACGACGGGGAGTGGGCGCGGCTGGCGGCCTTGATCGGCGGCAAGGCCATGGCGTCGGGATATGCCACCCTAGCCAGTCGCAAGGCCGACGAGGACCAGCTGGACGCGCTCGTCGGCGGCTGGACCACAGATCGGACCGCCGAGGCGATCGAAGAGACCCTCCAGGGTCTGGACATACCCGTCCATCGCGCCGCGACCCCCGCCGACATCAACAATGACCCGCAACTCCTGGCGCGCAGCCACTTCGGCCGCATGCCGCACCCGCTGGGCGGCGACTGCGTGTTCGAAACCAGCCGCTATCACCTGTCCCAAACGCCCGCGCACTATGCCCGTGCGGCCCCCCACTTCGGCCGGGACACGGCTGAGGTGCTGCAAAGCCTGCTCGGCTACGGCGCCGAACGGGTGGCGGCGCTGGAAGCGGCCGGCGTGCTGCGCTGACCGGACCCTAACGCCCCGTCGGCAGGTCCTTGAACGCGACATCCTTGTCCACGCGAATATCGCCGGGAAGTCCAAGAACACGTTCGGCGATTATGTTCTTCAGAATTTCGTCGGTACCGCCGGCGATGCGTAGGCCCGGCGCGCTCATCAGCGAAGCATGGAACCCGGCGCCCAGCGGAGCCAGGGCGGGATCATTGATGATCCCGTACTGATCCAGCATCTCGACCGCGGCATTGGCCAGGTCCTGCATCTGGGTCGCGGCCACGACCTTGCCGATGGAGCTTTCCGGACCCGGGGTCTGGCCCCGCGACAAGGCGGTCATGGTGCGGTTGCGGGTATGCTTCAGGCCCTCGGCCTGGACGTACCAGTCGGCCAGCTTCTCGCGCAGGGCCTGGTCCTTCAGCGCCGGCCCGCCGTCGAGGCCGGTCAGCCCCTTGGCCGCCGCCATGAACTCGGCCCAGCCCGCCCCGGAAGAGCCGCCCACCGCCAGGCGCTCGTTCATCAGGGTCACCAGGCTCACCTTCCAGCCGTCGCCCACGGCCCCTAGTCGCTGGCTGTCACTGACGCGCACGCCTGTGAAGAACACCTCGTTGAAGCCTGACCCGCCCGACATCTGGTGGATCGGCCTGACCTCGATGCCCGGATCGTGCATGTCGATCCAGAACATGGTCATGCCCTTGTGCTTGGGCGCGTCGGGGTCGGTGCGGCAGATGACGATGCCGTAGTCCGAGAACTGGGCGCCGGTCGTCCACACCTTTTGGCCGTCGAGGATCCAGTCGCCGGAGCCGTCCGTCGCGCGCACCGCCTTGGTCCGCGCCGCCGCGACGTCCGATCCGCCCGAGGGCTCGGAGAACAGCTGGCACCAGATCTCCTCACCGCGCAGGGCCGGGCCGCCGAAGCGCGCCTTGGTCTCCTCGTCGGCGAAGGTCATTAGGGTCGGCACGCACATGCCCAGGCCGATGGTGAACGGGTTGCCCGGGACGGCATACTTGGCCTCCTCCTGGCTGAATATGACCTGCTGCATTGGTACGCCGCCAGGACCGCCCCATTCCCTAGGCCAGGTAATCTGAGCGTAGCCGGCGGCCGCCTTCCTGGCCTGCCAGGCCTTGGACGCGGCCATGCCGCCGCCGCCCTCCAGCATGTCCTCGGCGCTGCCGGCGTCGGATTGCTTCGGGGCATTGGCCTCCAGCCAGGCGCGGGCCTGGGCGCGATAGGCGGCTTCTTCCGGGGTGTCGTTGAAGTCCATCAGGCGACGTTCCTGCGTTCGAGGTGGCTGATCAGCCGTTCTTTCCAGACCCGGGGCGCGCCAGCCACGAGGCTAAGCTGGCGCGAGCGACGATAGTAGAGGTGGGCATCGACCTCCCAGGTGAAGCCGATGCCGCCATGGGTCTGGATATTCTCCTTGGCGGCGAACCAGAAGGCCTCGGACGCGGCGATCCGCGCCGCGCTGGCCGCCACCGGCAGTTCCGGCGCATCGGTGTTGAGCGCCCAGGCGCCGTAGTAGGCGTTGGACCGCGCCAGCTCGTTCTTGACGTAGATGTCGGCCAGCTTGTGTTTGATGGCCTGGTACGAGGCGATCACCCGTCCGAAGGCATAGCGCTCAAGGGCATAGGCCTTGGCCATCTCTAGGCAGCGGTCAGCCCCGCCGCACTGCTCGAACGCCAGCAGGACGGCGGCGCGGTCGGTGATCTGCTCCAGCAGGGCCAGGCCCTCGCCGGGCGCACCCAGCCGTTCCGCCGCCGCGCCCGAAAAGGTCAGCTTGGCGGCATCGCGGGTGGGGTCCAGCGTCTGCAGCGGCTCGCGCGACACGCCGGCCGACAGGTCCACCAGGAATAGGCCAGGCTGGCCATTCTCCTTGGCCAGCACCAGGGCGTGGGTCGCGATATCGCCATCGGTCACGGGCAGCTTAATCCCAGAAAGCTTGCCGCCCGAGACGCTCGCCTGCATCGCACTGGCGTTGAGCGGCCCCGGCCCCTCGGAGGTCGCCACGCAGCCGATGACTTCGCCCGCCGCGATCTTGGGCAACAGGGCCGCCTTCTGCGCCTCCGACCCCGCCAGCATCACCGCCTCGGCCAGGAAATAGACCGTCGAGGCGAACGGGATCGGCGCGACCGCGCGGCCCAGCTCCTCGGCGATCACACAGAGCTCCAGGTGGCCCAGTCCCAGGCCACCGTGTTGCTCGGGGATCGCGGCGCCCAGCCAACCCTGTTCCGCCACGGCTTTCCAGAGCGCCGCGTCATGGGTCCGCGCGTCGTCGTCCAGCACCTTGCGCACCTTGGCCGTGGAACAGTTGGCGTCGAGGAACTTGCGCGCCTCAGTCTTGAGGAATTTCTGGTCGTCGGAGAAGTCGAAGTTCATCTTGCGTCCTCACGGGGCCACCGGGCGGCTCTCTCGTTTCCCCCGCACCATCGCGCCGCGCGACGCCGGAGAAAAGCGTGACCTCGCGTCAGGGACTCACAGCCGCTTTCGCACCCCCCGCCTTGGCGCCGCCCAACTCTCGCGCCTAGAACACACCCATGCGCACCGAAACCGCCCAGCCGATCCGGCTCTCCGAGTACCGCCC
Organism: Alphaproteobacteria bacterium; assembly: GCA_031426235.1. Lineage (GTDB taxonomy): Bacteria > Pseudomonadota > Alphaproteobacteria > Caulobacterales > Caulobacteraceae > Phenylobacterium. Next base: position 3,920 of record JANPKX010000350.1, read on the forward strand.
GCCCGCCTATCTCATCGACGAGGTCCATCTGACCTTCGATCTTGCGCCCAACAGCACGCGCGTGAAGGCGCGGCTCAGCGTGCGGCGCAACGGCGAGGCGGCCGAGCCCCTGGTGTTCAACGGCGAGCGGCTGAAGCCGATCTCTATCGCGATCGACGGGCGGCCAATCGGCGCCGACGAGCACGCCATCGACGCCGAGCACCTGACAATCCATGCCCCGCCGGCGGCCTTCACGCTGGAAACTGAGGTCGAGATCGATCCCGCGAACAACAAGGCGCTGGAAGGCCTCTACATGTCTGGCGGCCGGTTCTGCACCCAGTGCGAGTCCGAGGGGTTCCGCAAGATTACCTTCTGGCCGGACCGCCCCGACGTGCTGTCGCGCTTCACAGTACGGATCGAGGCGGACAAGGCGTTCCACCACCTGCTGTGCAACGGCAACCTGATGCAGTCCGGCGTCCTGCCGGGCGGGCGCCACTTCGCGGTCTGGAACGATCCCTTCCCCAAGCCGAGCTACCTGTTCGCCCTCGTGGCCGGCGAGTTGGACGTGCTGGAGGACAAGCTCGTCACCATGAGTGGGCGCGCCGTGGCCTTACGCATCTACGTCGATCCGGGCATGGCGGCCCGCGCCACCTACGCCATGGACGCCCTCAAGCGCTCGATGGTTTGGGACGAGCAGGCCTATGGCCGCGAGTACGATCTCGACCTGTTCATGATCGTGGCGGTTCGAGACTTCAACTTCGGGGCCATGGAGAACAAGGGCCTCAACGTGTTCAACTCCTCGCTGCTGCTGGCCGATCCCGCCACGGCCACCGACGTCGACTACGAGCGCATCGAAGCGGTGGTCGCTCACGAGTACTTCCACAACTGGACCGGCAACCGCATCACCTGCCGCGACTGGTTCCAACTGTGCCTGAAGGAAGGCCTGACGGTGTTCCGCGAGCAGGGCTTCTGCGCCGACATGCGCGGCGAGGCCGTGGCGCGGATCAAGTCCGTCAAGGCGCTGCGCATGCGCCAGTTCGCGGAGGACCAGGGTCCGCTTGCACACCCGGTGCGACCATCCGCCTACATGAAGATCGAGAACTTCTACACCGCGACGATCTACGAGAAGGGCTCGGAAGTCATCGGCATGCTCAAGACCCTGATCGGGGCTGAGGCGTTCCGGTCGGGCATGGACCTCTACTTCGAGCGATGGGACGGGCACGCGACGACGGTCGAGGCCTTTATCCAGTGTTTTGCCGAGACCTCGGGCCGCGACCTTTCCGATTTCTTCGCCTGGTATGAGCAAGCCGGGACGCCACGGATCACCGTCGCCGGCGTCTATGACGAGACGGCCCGGACACTGGAGCTGACGCTCACCCAGACAAGCCCGCCCACCAACGGGCAGGACGCCAAGCGGCCCCTCCCAATCCCGGTGACGGTAGGCCTCATCGACCACGAGGGCCGCACCCTGGCCTTCGAGCGTGACGGGATCGCCAGCGACGAGACGGTGATCGTTCTGGACCGGCCGGAGTCGAAGGTCGTCCTGACCGGCGTCGACGCCCTGCCCGTCGTCTCGGCCCTGCGCGGTTTCTCGGCGCCGGTCGTCATGACCACCGACGCTTCGCCGGCAGAGCGCTATGTCCAGTTGGCCGCCGACCCCGACCTGTTCAACCGGTGGGAGGCCGGCCAGGACCTTGCTGCCGACCTGATCCTTGCGCGCGCCGCGGGCCGGCCGGACGAGGTGGGCGAGGAACGCTACGCCGAGGCCGTCGGTCGCGCCCTGAACGACCAGGCCTCGGACCCCGCCTTCAAGGCCCTGCTGCTGGCGCTGCCCGCGGAGACCGACCTGGCCCTGCTGCGCCAGCCGGTGGATCCTGCCGCGATCCATGCGGCGCGCGAGGCGCTGCGTCTGCGCATGGCGCTGCACCTGGATGTGGCGCTGCGGCGGCTCCACGCCGGGCTCCAGGACCTCGGCGAGTTCTCACCGGACGCGCCCGGGGCGGGCCGCCGGGCGTTGCGCAACGCGGCGCTCGAGTTGATGGTCGCCAATCCCCGCAGTGACATCGTTGCCATTGCCTCGGGCCATTATCAGGCCGCCGCCAACATGACCGACGCCATCGGAGGGCTGAACGCGCTGATGCTGATCGGCGGGGCTGCCTATGAGGAGGCGCTGGGCGATTTCTACGCGCGATGGAAGGAAGAGCCCCTGGTCATCGACAAGTGGTTCGCCCTGCAGGCCAGGGACAGTTCCGACGAAGCGCTGGGCCGCATCCTGGGCCTTACGGCGCACCCGGCTTTCGACCCGCAGAACCCTAACCGGCTGCGGGCCCTGGTCTCTAGCCTGGCGAACTTCAACCCCACGCGGTTCCACGATCCGTCGGGGGCGGGTTACCGGTTCCTGGCCGACCAGATCATCGCGGTGGACCGGTTCAACCCGATGACCGCGGCCCGGCTGGTTGATCCGCTGGGCGGCTGGAAGCGTCTGAAGCCGGAACTCGGCGCCTTGATGAAAGTTGAACTGGAAAGGATCGTCGCCGTCGAAGGTCTTTCCAAAAACGTTTACGAATTGGCGACGCGCGCCCTGGCGTGATGCTCCGTGAGAAAGCGAGCCGGCACGATGACCGTGGACGGCGGATCAGCTTAGACTCGACGCACGGGCTTTACGACTCGTGGGGGCGACAAGAGGAGCGGCGGCCTTGGCCGAGCGCGGAGGCAAGGCAGCGACGGGCGTAACGCCGGAACGGCGAGCGCGCGCGCGCACCTCGCCATGGCGGCGTCATGCCCGACCTATCATCTGGGCCAGTCTGGCGCTGTTGGCCCTTTTTGCCGTCGCCGGGTTGCTCCGGCTGAGCTTCGGTGAACCGTCGCACGCTGAGATCGCCTGCTGGATCGTCGCGCCCGTCCTCGCGGGCATTGGGTTGGGCCAGATGCTGGTCAGCCAAAGCCAGCTGATGGAACGGGTGCAGGCCGCGCGAAGCGACTCCGAGACCCGCTTCCGCATGGCCGTGGAGGCCGCGCGATGCGGCATCTGGGAGTGGGACCTGGCCGCCGACAAGATCTTCATGTCCGACGTCACCGCCTCGCTGTTCGGATGGCGCAGCGGCGAGTTCGAGGGCCAACAGGTGCTCGACAGGGTGGCGCCCGGTCACCGCGACGACATGCGTGAGGCGCTGGCTACCGCGGCCATCTATGGCGACTTCGACGTCTCGTTCCGGGTTCCGCCCCTGGCTGGAGCGCGGCCGGTGTGGATCGACTTCCGCGGCCGGGGCTTTGGCGACGCCCCCGAGGGCGGGTTCGCCCGCATCATCGGCGTCGCCCTCGACGTGACCGAGGAGCGACTGGCCCAGGCCCGCGCCCAGTCGGCCGAGAGCCGCCTGCGCGACGCCATCGAAAGCACCTCGGAGGCCTTCGTCCTCTGGGATCGTCACGGCCGGCTGGTGATGTCGAACACGAACTTCCGCAGCTACTTCCAGCTCGACGCAGAACTGCTGCGCGCCGGGGTAGGCCGCGAACCGGTCGAGCGGGCGGGGCGTCTGGCGATCCGACAGGAGTACCCGGCGCCCGGCGGGCGGCGAGGCGTGCGCGAGGCCGAACTGTCGGATGGCCGGTGGGTGCAGATCTCCGAGCGCCCGACTGCGGAGGGCGGTCTCGTGGTCACCGCGGCTGACATCACCGTGCTGAAGACGCAGGAGGAAGCGCGCCGCATCAAGGAGGAGGAGCTGCGCCGCGCGGTGATCAATCTGGAGCAGAGCCAAGAACAGCTGTCGGAACTGGCGCGCAAGTACGAGGCCGAGAAGATCCGCGCGGAGAGCGCCAACCAGGCCAAGAGTGACTTCCTGGCCAACATGAGCCACGAGCTTCGCACGCCTCTCAACGCCATCAACGGCTTCTCCGAAATCATGGCCGCCGAGATGTACGGCCCGGTTGGCGACGCCCGCTACCGCGATTACGCCAAGGACATCCACAGCTCTGGCGAGCACCTGCTGGCGCTGATCAACGACATCCTCGACATGTCCAAGATCGAGGCTGGCAAGCTCTCCATGCGCTTCGAGCCGATCTGTCTCGAGGAATTGGCCGAGGAGGCGCTGCGGCTTGTGCGCAATCGGGCAGAGGCGGCGGGCCTGAACCTCATTCTCGACTTCGTCGATTTGCCGGACGTGGAGGCCGACTACCGGGCGATCAAGCAGGTGCTGCTGAACCTGCTCTCCAACGCCATCAAGTTCACCCCGCGCGGCGGCCGCGTGATCGTGCGTGGCGAGCGGCGCACGGATGCCCTCGGCGAACGGGTCCGGATCAGCGTCCAGGACACCGGAATCGGCATCTCGGCCGCCGACCTGGAACGGCTCGCCAGACCCTTCGAACAGGTGGAGAGCCAACACTCCAAAACCACACAGGGCACGGGCCTGGGACTGGCGCTGACCAAGTCGCTCGTGGAAATGCACGGCGCTCTTCTGGACCTCAAGAGCGCGCCGGGCCAGGGCACGATCGCCAGCTTCGCCCTGCCAGTGCAGCAGAGCTTGCCGGCGGTATCCTCGGCCGCCTAGGAGCGCCACAGGCGAAGGCTGAAGCCGGCTTTGTCGGCTCTAGTCGCGGACCGGGCGCGGCGGCTGGGGCCGCGCCAGCGCTTCGGCGAACCTGACGCGCTCTTCGGCCGGGAGCGAGGCGGCAAACGCGACCAGGCGCTGATCCATCGCGGTCCGGTTCTCCAGTTCCAACGCGCGCGCCTTCGCCAGATTGGCTGCCGCAGCCTCCGGGTCGAAGGGTTCCGCGCCAAAGCCGCGCATGGTCTCGCGCGCAAGGCGGCGAGCCTCCTGGCCCCTGGGACCCATGGTACGAACGAAATCTTCGCCCTGATCGCGCCAGGCGGCCTGCGAGCGCGGGGAGAGGGTGCGGACGGCCTGCCCGATCGGATTACGGAGCCGACCCTCCGGCCTCGTCGCCTCGGCCAAGGCCGGCGCTGCGGGTGGCCTGACCAGCCGCTGGCCTACAAAGGCTCCCGCCACGAACACGTTGAGAGCCAAGGATATGAAGAGCACGATCCACAATGCAGGGCGGGCCATCAGGCATCCTCATCCACGAACAAATTGAAGTCCTCATCGTCCGCCGCGGTCGCGACGTCGTCGGCCTCGCCTGCCACGGCGGGGGCGGGCACCGGGACCAGGGTGGGGCCCCATTGGACGCCGGCGATGACGCCGGCCGCGCAGGCTGCCGCCAACCCCGCGCCCAGTCCGGCGGGAGCCAGCCACGTCCTCCAGTGGCGCGGGCCCGCCCGGGGCGCGCTCGCCGCGATCGCCTCCGCCAGGACCCCCGTCGCCTCGGGCGCGCGGTAGGCGTCGAGCGCATCGTCCAGCACCGAGGCCCGCGCCAGCACGGCGCCTGTCCAGGCGGGATCTGCCGCCATCACCGCGGCGGCGGCGTCGCGTTCCTCCAAGGGCCAGCGACCAACGTCGCCGCCGTAGGCCTGGGCGAGGCCTTCGAACCGTTCCGCCTTCATTGCATCATGCCCTCATATCCGCGAGCCGGGCCCGAAGCGCGCGGCGTGCGCGCCCCAGCAGGCTCTCCAGCGCCTCGACGCTGACGCCCATTAGCCGGGCCGCCTCGATGTTCCCCAGTTCCTGGTAGTGACACAGGACGACCGCCTCGCGCTGGCGGTCCGGCAAGGCGGCGAGCGCCGCAGCGACCCGGCGGCCGGTGTCCTCCGCCTCCAGCCCGCGCTCCGGCCCCGGGGCTTCGTCCGGCTGGTCTGGCGGCTCCGCATAGGCCACCTCGCGCCGTTTTCGCAGCCGGTCGTAGCAGAGGTTGAGGGCAACCCGGTGCAGCCAGGTGTCGAACCGAGCCGCCCCCGAGCGCCACTTCGGCGCCTGACGCCAGACCCGCAGGAAGGCCTCCTGGGCCACGTCCTCCGCGGCCGCCGCGTCGCCCAGCATGCGCCCCGCGAGCGCCAGCAGCCGCGGCAGCTTGCGCGCCACCAGCGCCCGCACGGCTGATGGATCGCCTGCCGCGACGCGTGCCAGCAGCTCGTCGTCGGGATCCCCCAAGCGCGATCGCCTCCAGGCCGCGCTTACTGGGGACCTGGCCCGCCACGCATCCTCTGCTGCATCATGAGCAACTCGCCCTTGGAGAGCCAGCCGTCGTTGTTGGTGTCGGCCGTCTTGAATCGGCGCTCGGTCATCGCACCCATCTCGGCCCGGCTCACCGCCCCATCCTGGTTGGCGTCCATGCGCATGACGCCCCCGCCGGCCTGTCCCCTGCCGGCCGGTCCCCGGCCGGAGGCTTCGGCGCGCTTGGCTGCCGCATCCGCTTCGGCCTGCGTGATCTTGCCGTCCTTGTCAGCATCCAGGCGGGCGAACACCCGGCCCTGACGGGTCGCCTGCGCGGATTTGAACTCGGCGATCGTCACCTTGCCGTCCTTGTCGGTGTCGGGACTGGGCGGCGCACCGCCTGGCGGCTGGGCGGACGCCGAGCCAGCCAGGAGCAGGGCGGCGGCGATCGGGGCGAAGCTGTAGCGGTTCATGTGTCCTCGACGTCTGTTCAGTCTGGTTGCCCGAGATTGCACGCCGTAGCCTGTTGAATCCGTCGGACAATCCGTCAGATCGTTACGATGTCCGCGTAAGCCCTGCGGGCGGCCGCCTGGCTGCTGCCCAGTCTGACCTTAAGCGATCGCCAGCTCCGTGCGTTGCCTGCGCGCGTCAGAAGCGCCTGGAAGGCCCGCGGCTCGCCGTCAGGGTCGGGGTCATCGCCCAGCGCGACCTTCAGAAGTTGCGTCAGGTCCTGCTGCATCCGCCAGGCCTCGATCAGCGTCGACAGGGCCTGGGGCGGGATAAGCCCGGCGTTGCCGAGACGCGCCAGGGCGACCCCGGTATTGGGCGCCAGCGGTCCGCCTTCACCCGCATGTGCGATCTGCAGGAACTGCGCCGCAAACTCGATATCGACCAGTCCGCCCGGCGAGAGTTTGAGATCCCACGCGCTCTTCGGCGGCCGCTCCCGCTCCAGCAGTTGGCGCATCTCGCGGACGTCGGCGGCCACCGACCCGCGCTCGCGGGGGCGGCGCAGCGCCGCCTCCACTGCACCGCCGGCGTCCCTCGCGAATGCCGCCGAGGTCGCCCAGACGGCGCGCGCCCGCGTCAGGGCCAGCAGTTCCCAGGTCTCGGCCTCAGCGGCGTAGTAGTCGGCGAAAGCGGCGAAGCTAACGGCGACGGGCCCCTTGGTGCCCGATGGGCGCAGCTGCATGTCCACGTCGTAGAGCCGCCCCTCCGCCGTTGGGCTGGACAGTGCGGCGATCAGGCGCTGGGTGAATCGGCTGTAGAACACCGAGGCGTCCCACCCTTTCACCGTGGAGACGGCCGCGGGATCGTCGGGCCGGTAGAGGGTCATCAGGTCCAGGTCCGAGCCGGCGCTCATTTCCCGCGAGCCGCACTTGCCCAGGGCGATCACCGCCACCTCGCCTGGGAACTCGCCGCCCATGCGCACGGCTTCGGCCAGTGCGGCCGGCGCCAGCGTCTCTATACAGAGGTCGGCCAGGTCGGCGAAGGCGCCACCGGCGACCTGCGCGGTCGCCACGCCGCTCATCACCTGCACGCCCACCCGGAAGGCCTGTTCGCGATGCCATCGGCGGACCACATCCATGATCGCCTCGAACCCGCGAGCCTGGTTGACCGCAGTCGCCAGGTCGTCGCGGGCGTCGCCGACGGCGATAGGGGCCAGAAACGTCGGGTCGACCATGGCATCGATCGCTTCCGGGCGACGCGCCAATATCGTCGCCAGCCGCGGCGCGAAGGCCAGGACCTGGACGACCAACTCCAGCAATCGCGGCTGCGCCAGGAACATTGATTGCAGTTGCACCCCGCCAGAGAGACCGCCAAAAAAGTCACCGAACCGATTGAACGCCGTCTCCGGAGCCCCGGTGGCCTGGGACGCTTCCAGGAGGCGGGGCGCAAGCCGGGTGAACAGCGCCCGTCCCCGCTCTGTCCGCGTCGCGGCCACGTGGCCGTGGTGCCATCCCCGGATCGTACGCGAGACACGCGACGGGTCTGAAAACCCCATCCGCTTCAGCGTGGCCAGCGTCTCAGGGTCTTCGTCCACCCCGGTGAAGACGAGGCTGCCGAACCGCGACGACAAGGACTCCTCCTCGGCGAACAGTTCGCTGTACCGCCCATTGACCGCCTTCAGCGTCCGGGTGATGGCGGCGTCGAAGGCGCGCAGGGTGTCGTACCCGCTCAGCGCGGCCACCCGGCGTCGCTCGGCATCGGACTCGGGGAGCCGGTGGGTCTGTTCGTCCGCCACCATCTGAATCCGATGCTCGACGGCGCGCAGGCGGCGATAGGCTGCGGTCAGCTCATCGGCGATCGCGGACGCCACATGCCCCGCCGCAGACAGCGCGGCGAGCGCGTCCAGCGTGCGGTTGCTGCGCAACTCGGGGTGTCGCCCGCCCAGGATCAACTGCTGGGTCTGGACGTAGAACTCGATCTCGCGAATCCCGCCACGCCCCAGCTTCAGGTCGACGCCCTTGGCCGATACCCGCTCGTCCACCTTGTGGGCGTGGATCTGGCGCTTGATCGCATGGATGTCGGCGATGGCCGCGAAGTCGAGGTTTCGCCGCCAGATATAGGGCGACAGCTCGCCCAGGAACGCCGCAGCGGCGTCCAGGTCCCCAGCGCAGGCCCGCGCCTTGATGAAGGCCGCCCGCTCCCAGTTCTGACCGACGCTTTCATAGTATTCCAGGGCAGCCGGCGTGGGCACGGCGTGCGGTGTCGATGACGGATCCGGCCGTAGCCGCAGGTCCATGCGGAAGACGTAGCCCTCGCTGGTCCGGCGCTGCATCAGGTCGCTGACCCGCTGGGTCAGACGCACCGCGAAGGCCTGGATTTCAGCGCCCTCAGCCAGCCACGGCCGCAGAAGGTCCGGGTCGAAGAAGACGGAGACGTCGATGTCGCTTGAATAGTTGAGTTCGTAGGCGCCCTGCTTGCCCATGGCGATGCAGAACCAACCGGGGACCGGGTTCGTGGGATCGGCGGCTACGCGCAGGCTCTCGGCCTCGACCTCGACGCGCGCCGCCACGCACAGCGCGGCGGCCAGCGCCGCGTCGGCGAACCGGGTCAGGGCGCCCGTCACGGCGTCCAGGTCCCAGACTCCGCCGAGGTCGGCGAGCGCTGTGAGCAGGTGCAGTTCCTGCTTCAGTCGGCGCAGGCCCGCTTCGGCCGCCTCATAGGACTGCGCCGCGCAGGCGTCGGTCCGCGCCAGTATGTCCTCCAGGCGCGTCTGTGGATCGTCAGCCAGGACGGCGTCCAGCCGACGCGGATCGCGCCTCGCCAACGAGGTCAGGTAGGGTGAAGCGGCGAACACCGGATCCAGGGCCGCCCAGACGGCCTCACCCAGGTCGAGCCCGATGACGGCCCGCGCGCGCGCCGCAGCCTTGGCGTCCATGACGGGACCACACGGCTGGAGCAGGGCTGCAAGGATCATGGCTCACGCACCGCCTTCAAGCGCGAGGCAAGATGAACGCGACGCGCAGCCCCGGACCCATCTCGCCCACCTTTCCCGGTCCTTCGGAGAGCTCCAGCCGTCCCCCGTGAGCCTCGGCGACGGCGGCGACCAGCGATAAGCCCAACCCCGCGCCGGGTTCGTTGCGGCTGTTCTCGAGGCGTACGAAGCGCTGGATGACCCGATCGCGATCCTCATCGGGAACACCCGGCCCGGTATCGGTCACCGACATCTCGACCTCTCCAGACGATCGGCGGCGCACCCGCAGCATGATGGCCCCGCCGGGCGGCGTGTATTTCACCGCGTTGTCGAGCAGGTTGGCCAGAGCCTGCGCCAGGAACTCGCGGTTACCGCGGATCATCATGTCGCGGGTGATCTCGGCGGCGTACTCCAGGTTCTTCTCCTCGCAGAACGGGCCGTAGAGTTCCGAGAGATCGGCGGCCAGGTCCGCGGGGTCGAACAGGGTGGGGTTGGGCGCCGCGCCCGCCGCCTGCAGCCTGGCGATCGACAGCACCGCGCCAAACGTCTTGAGGACGCCGTCGGTGTCTTCCAGCGCCTGGGCCAGGGCGTCCTCCGCATTGCCCTTGCCAGCCTCCACGTCAATGTAGGCGGCCTCGAGCCGGGCACGTAGCCGGGTGAGGGGCGAGCGCAGATCATGAGCGATGGCGTCGCCCGCGTGCTTATGGCCGGCCATCGACCGCTCCAGACGGTCCAGCATCTCATTGACGCCCTGGGCCAGTTCGTCGAACTCGTCGCGCGCGCCGCGCACATGCGCCCGAACGCCGGTCTCGCCGTTGCGGGTGCGCTCGACCACGTCGATGAGGCTGGCCATGCTGCGCGAGACGTTGCGGCTGACCAGCACCCCGCCGGCCAGTCCCAGCACGATGACCAGCAGCCCGGCCGCCTGAAGCGCCGCCACGATCTTGGCGACATAGGCCTCGTCTTCGGCGGCGTCCGCCCCGACGAACAACACCTCGCCGTCCTTCAGCTTCTCCTGCAGGCCCCGGGCCGGGTGCTTGACTTCACGGCCCTGGGCGTCGACGTCCGTGACCTGGAAACTGACCCAGACCGGCTGGCCCGCGAAGTCCTCGACGGGGCTCTCCTCGATCGAGCCGGACACTCGCCGTCCATCCTTGGTCAGAAGCAGGTAGAGGAACGGCTTCTCGCTCGACGCGCGCTCGATCAGCGACTGGTTGACGGCGTCGATCCCGGCCCGATCGTAGACATCCACGAGACTGCGCATCTCGCGCCGGATCTCGCGGTCGGTCCGGCGGGTCGCCTCGCCGGCGGTCGCCACGTAGATGTAGGCCAGGAAGGCGGAGGCCGCGCTGGCAAACAGCGCCAGGAATAGCAGCGTCAGCCGGAACGGCGTCGTGCGGAACAGCCGCGGCAGGCGCATGGCCATATCGCCCTCTGCGTCTACAGCGGTTGCAAGGTCACGCGTCCAACCGATAGCCCGCGCCGCGGACCGTCTGCAGCATCGGGCGGTCGAAGCCCTTGTCGATCTTGGACCTGAGGCGCGAGATGTGGACGTCGATCACATTGGTCTGGGGATCGAAGTGATAGTGCCAGACCTTCTCCAGCAACATCGTCCGGGTCACGGACTGGCCCGCGTGCCGCATCATGAACTCCAGCAGCTGGAACTCGCGCGGTTGCAGGTCGATGTCCTTGCCGCAGCGGCTGACCGAGCGGGCGATCAGGTCCATCTCCAGTTCGCCGACCTTGAGCAGCGTGTGCACGGAGCCGGTCTCGCGTCGCCGAGCCAGGGCTTCGATGCGGGCGATGAGCTCGGGGAAGGCGTAGGGCTTGACCAGGTAGTCGTCGGCGCCAGCCTGCAGCCCGTCCACCCGGTCGGCCACCTCGCCAAGCGCCGACAGGAACAGCACCGGCGTGCGGTCCCCCTCGCGCCGAAGCGTCTCCACAAGGGTCACGCCGTCCATCTTCGGCATCATCCGATCAACGACCATGACGTCGAAGGCGCCCCCTCGGGCTTGGCCCAGGCCCTCCTCGCCATCGACGCTCCGGGTGCAATCATGGCCGGCCTCGGTCAGGCCGCGGGCCATGGCCTCGGCCGCCTCGACGTCGTCCTCGACGATCAGGATTCGCATGTGATTCCAGCCCCCCGCAGGAGCAGAGTTTAGCCTGAAATCTTCACGGGCAGGAAGGCGGTGCGGCCCTGGCGCCAGATCCCCAGCAGAACGCTCGTACGACCGGCCTTGCGGGCTGCCTCGACCGCGGTCGCCAAGTCAGAGGCCGCGCCGACGGGCAGGCCGTTGACGCGCGTGATGACGTCGCCCCGGCGCAGGCCCTTCGCGCCCGCGTCGGAATTCTGATCGACGTTCTCGACGAGCGCGCCGCGCACCTCGGGGGGCAGGTTCAGGCGACTGCGACCGGCGTCATCCAGCGGTCCAAGCGACATGCCCAGCACCGGAGCCCGAGCGCCTGGCCCGACCCCGGGCGCGCCGCCCGGGCCGCTCGGCGCGTTCCCGTTGGCCGCAAGTTCGCGCTCGGACGGACGCACGCCGGAGCGGACCTCGACCGTGCGGCGTTTGCCTTCACGGATGACGTCCAGGCGCAGCACATCGCCTCCAC
>JANPKX010000351.1:0-3537 GCA_031426235.1 Alphaproteobacteria bacterium
ATCCTGGCCACCGGCGGCTATGGCCGCGCCTATTTCTCCGCCACCAGCGCCCACACCTGCACCGGCGACGGCGGCGGAATGACCCTGCGTGCCGGCCTGCCGCTGCAGGACATGGAGTTCGTGCAGTTCCACCCGACCGGCATCTACGGCTCCGGCTGCCTGATCACCGAGGGCGCCCGTGGCGAAGGCGGCTATCTGACCAACTCCGAGGGCGAACGGTTCATGGAGCGCTATGCGCCGACCGTGAAGGACCTGGCCCCCCGCGACATGGTCAGCCGCGCGATGACCATGGAGATCCGTGAAGGCCGCGGGGTGGGTCCGAAGAAGGACCACATATTCCTACACCTCGACCACCTTGACCCGAAGATCCTGCACGAGCGCCTGCCCGGCATCTCGGAGAGCGCCAAGATCTTTGCCGGCGTGGACGTCACCAAGCAGCCCATCCCGGTGCTGCCCACCGTGCACTACAACATGGGCGGCATACCCACGAACTTCTACTCCGAGGTCGTGACCAAGGCCGGGCGCAACCCCGACCAGGTGGTCCCGGGGCTGATGGCCGTGGGCGAGGCGGCCTGCGTCTCGGTGCATGGCGCGAACCGCCTCGGTAGCAACTCGCTGATCGACCTGGTGGTCTTCGGCCGCTCAGCTGCGCTCCGGGCCGCCGACATCCTGAAGGCCGGGGCCACCCAGCCCGAGCTCAAGCCAGCTATGACCGACGGCCACCTGGCGCGCCTGGACCGCTTCCGCAACGCCAACGGCGGCACGCCTACGGCCGAGCTGCGCTTGGAAATGCAGATGGTGATGCAGGAGGACGCCGCCGTCTACCGAACGACCGAGGCGCTGAAGTCCGGCGTTGCGCGGATGGCGGCCGTCAACGCCAAGCGGGCCGACCTGAAGGTCACGGACCGTTCCATGATCTGGAACACGGACCTGATGGAGACCCTGGAGCTCGACAACCTGATCGGCCAGGCGGTGGTCACCGTCGTCGGCGCCGAAAACCGCACCGAGAGCCGGGGCGCCCACGCGCACGAGAACTTCCCGGATCGCGACGACAAGACGTGGATGAAGCACACCCTCACCTGGTTCGACGACGCCACCGGCAAGGTGAAGATCGGCGACCGCCCGGTGCACAATTTCACGCTCTCCAAAGACATCGACTACATCCCGCCCAAGGCGCGGGTGTACTAGGCGAAGGGAAGACGACAGATGGTCCAACTCACCCTTCCGAAGAACTCCGTCCCCAAGGGCGGCAGACACTTCGCCGCGCCCGCCGGCTCGTCGGGAAAGACCAAGACGTTCAAGATCTATCGCTATGATCCCGACAAGGGCGTGAACCCCAGCTGGGACACCTATGACGTGGATACCAGCCTGTGCGGGCCGATGGTCCTGGACGTGCTGATCTACATCAAGACCCACATGGACCCGACGCTGACCTTCCGGCGCTCCTGCCGCGAGGGCATCTGCGGCTCTTGCGCCATGAACATCGCCGGTCGCAACACCCTGGCCTGCATCCACGGCCACGAGGAATGCCCCAGCGACAAGATCATGATCGGTCCGCTGCCGCACATGCCGGTGATCAAGGACCTGGTCCCCGACCTGACCCTGTTCTACGCCCAGTACGCCTCTGTCGAGCCGTGGCTGCACACCGAGACGCCTGAGCCGCGCACCGAGTGGAAGCAATCCCCCGAGGACCGCGCCAAGCTGGACGGTCTCTATGAGTGCATCCTGTGCGCCTGCTGCTCGACCTCGTGCCCCAGCTACTGGTGGAACCAGGAGAAATACCTGGGGCCGGCGGCCCTGCTCCACGCCTACCGCTGGATCATCGACAGCCGCGATGAGGCGACGGGCGCGCGCCTCGACGACCTGGAAGACCCCTTCAAGCTCTATCGCTGCCACACCATCATGAACTGCGCTCAGGTGTGCCCCAAGGGCCTGAACCCCGCCAAGGCCATCGCCGAGGTGAAGAAGATGTTGGTCGACCGGGTGGTGTGACGGTGTGGGCGGCGCCAGGCGCCGCACGGGTCAGAGCGTAGTCGCCGCGACCCCCGCGGCACGCAGGGCCGCCAGCCGCGCGAAGGCCAGGGTCAGTGCCTTGCGGCGGGCGCCCGCCAGCGGCTGGACCGGCGCCTCGCGGAGGACCGCGCCGCCGAAACCGTCGGCGATGATCAGGCCGGGCTCCTCGGGCAGGATTTCACGCGGAAACTCCGGCGCCACGGCGAAGGCGAAGGCGTCGCAGTAGGGGCGGTACTCCGGCCACTTGAGATCGACCCGGAAGTCCTCAACCCCGGACTTCACCTCGACGATGAAGATCTCACCCTTGGGGCCCAGCGCCATGAGGTCAGCCCGCCGGCCATTGGGCAGGGTGACCTCGGTCAAGGGGGTGTACCCCAGGGCGATCAGCAGCCGCCCCGCGCCGCGGGTCACGGTGGCGGTGGTCTCGGGCCGGGAGACGGCAAGGAGGGCGTCCATGCCGCCATCCTGTTCCGCCTCCGTTCCAAATTCAAGCGCCGCGCTCAGTCCCCAGCCGCAGGCGAGGGAAACTCCAGCCGGCCGACATCGAACCCGAGCTGGCGGATGCGGGCCAGGGCCTGGGAGCGAACGGGCGTGGGCAGCGTCGGCCGCTGGGACATGAGCCAAAGGTATTTGCCATTGGCGGTGGCCAGCACCAGCCAACCCTGTTCGGGCCGGTGGTCCAGCACGACATAGTCCTGGCTCACAACGCCGCCGAAGAAGGTCATCTTGATGCGCGCGTTGGTCGTGGGGTCAGCGACGACCGCCTTGGCCTTCCAGGTCTTGACCGGCCCGTTGGCGGCGCCCTTGCGACAGGACTGAACGACGGCGAAGCCGTGGGGCTGGGCGGTCCAGTCGGAGGCGCCGGCCTGGCAGCCATTCTGCAGGGCGTTCGGGACGCGGGCGACTTCGTACCAACGGCCCATCATCTGGCCGATCTCGATGCGGCGGTTCGGCTGCTGCGCGGCGGAGGCGTGGCCCGCCGGGGCAAGAATCAGGCAGGCCGCGAGCGCAGCCTCGGCGAGACGCTGGAACATGTTGCGGTGCAATATACTGTTTGAGGGCGGGTTCAACGGCCAAGGCCGCAGAGTGCAAAAAACCCGGCCGCACATGACCGCGGCGTGAACGCGACCGTCAGCAGTGTTACGGCGCCGCTCGCCGCCGGGCGCGTGACCCGACGGCTGGCGGGCGTCAGCCCTATTCCGCGGCGATCAGGATGTCGCGGCCCTTGTCGTTGAAATTGATGGCCTGGAGGTACTTGATGCCCTCTTCGGCGATGTCGTCGCCGACCATGCGGTCGCCCTCGGACTTCAACTCCTCCATGTCGACGTAGGTCGCATAGAAGGCCTTGGTGCGGTCGGTGATGATGCCGGCGTTGAGCAGAGTCTTGACCAGCACGCGGAAGATGTTGGTCTGCTCTTTCATGTTCTCGCGGCGCTGCTCGTCATTCATGATCTGAGCCATCTCGGCGATCACACGATCCGGATCGAGGCCGAACTCCTCGTAGAGGTCCCGCTGCTGGGTGGG
>JANPKX010000352.1:0-2739 GCA_031426235.1 Alphaproteobacteria bacterium
CGACGCAGACCCTGCCCGAGGCCTCCACCGCCAGGCTGTCCAGCAGCTGGTAGTCCGGCAGGTTGGCCACCACCCGGCCGGGCGCGAAGCCGGGGCCGGGCGCCAGCTTGCCGGTCTCGGCCACGTCGAACGCCCAGAGACGGCCCAGCATAGTGTCGGCCACATAGACCACGTCCTCGTCCGGCGAGAGGCCGATGCCGTTGGGCGAGACGATATGGTCGCGCTGGCGGGTGATCAGCGAGCCGTCAGGCCGAGCGTAGTAGACCGCGCCGTACTTGCGGCCCTCGGGCGTCGAGCAGCCGTGGTCGGTGAACCACATACCGCCGCCGCGGTCGAACACCAGGTCGTTGGGTCCGATCAACCGCCGCCCGTCGCAACTCTCGTAGACGGTGGTCAGGGCGCCGTTCGCCAGGTCGAAGCGCTGGATCGACCCGCCGACGTGACTGGCGGGGGTCGGGCCGGGGATGGTCATCCCCGCGTTGTCCAGCCACTCGAAGGCGCCACCGTTGTTGGTGATGTAGATGGCGCCATCAGGCCCGATCGCCGCACCGTTCGGCCCGCCGCCGGTTTCGACGACTGTCTCCCGGGAGCCATCGGGCCGGATGCGCGTGAGCCGCTGACCCTTGATCTCGGTCAGGATCACCGAGCCGTCGGCCATGGCGATCGGGCCCTCGGGAAACTGCAGGTCTTCGCAGACCAGTTCGAATTCCATGGCGTCGGCCTCCCCGGTGCGTTGGCAGTGTTATCGGCCGGTGTCGCCACGTAAGGCCAGCCAGACCTTGCTGCGCCGAAGTCAGATCCGCTCCAGCACCCGGACCGTAAAGGCGTACTCGTCGTCGGGCCCCGCCTCGTGCCGCTCGGCCCGGACTTCGCGCCAGCGGGTCTCGTCGATCTGGTCCAGGACCACGTCGCCCTCGACCTCGGCGTCGACCTCGGTGAGGTAGAGGCGGCCAGCCTTGGGCAAGGCGAGGGCAAACAGCGAGGCGCCGCCGATCACGCAGACCTCGCCGGCGCCGTCTTCCTGCGCCTGTTCGCGCCCGATTGAGACCGCTTCGGAGAACTCCTCGCAGACCACGGCGCCCGGCGGCTCGAACGAGCCATCGCGGCTGAGCACGATATTGGTACGGCCCACCAGGGGCTTCTTCGGCAGGCTTTCCCAGGTCTTGCGGCCCATGATCACCGGCTTGCCCATCGTGGCCGCACGGAAGATGGCGAGGTCCGACTTCAGTCTCCAAGGCAGGGTCCCATCCCGACCGATGACGCCGTTGCGGGCGCGGGCGATGGGACCGGCGGTGAGCGTGATCAGGGGCATCTGGGCTCTATAGCCGACTTCAGGCGCGGCGAGGCGGCACGACATCCGCAAAGTCCGGCGCGGCCTTCCAGCCCGGTTCGACCGGCGGCACGCCCGGAGCCGGGGCAAAGGCCGACGGTGTCCCGGTCGCCAGGTCGGGGACGTAGCGCGGGCAGTTGGGGAAGATGGCGCTCGGTCTCACCCGCACCAGAAGCTGTGCGCCCGGGAAGCTGGCCATCGCGGGATCGTCCTGCACAACCTCAGCATGGCCATTTACCCGCAGGCGGCGCGGGCGGGCGCCGAGGGTGATGAACAGCAGACCCACATGCGGGTTGGCGACGATGTTGCCCAGGCTCTTGAACATGCCGTTGCCGTCGTAGTCGGGGAAGATCAGGAGGTCGGGCGCGACGACGCTGACGAACCCGGGTAGCCCGCCTTTGAAGGAGCAGTCGGGATGCCCCTCGGCGTCGGCCGTGGCCAGGAAGAAGAAGCCCTGGGCCGCGATGAAGGCGGCGTCAGCGTCCGTGAACTCGTCGTGGGCCAGGGTTTCCTCCAGCCGGTCGGCAAGCGCGCGGCTGCCGAAGGCGTCCTGCAGACCCCGGTTTCCTTGGTGGTACATCGACATGAAGCAGGCTCCGGTCAGGCGCTCAAGAGCTGGGTGGACTGGCCGCTATCCGCGAGCAATCTGATCGCCTGCCGGTCAAAAGAGACGAAGGTGTCGCCTCCTAGACCTTTGCCTTCATAGGCGGGTGACTTGCCCCTTGGACGTGACGGTGAGCTGGGTCATAGGGGCAAGGTAAGGCAAGGCTGCCTTACTTTCAATCGCGATGGGGATTTGGCGTCCGGCGACGGCTCGGGTAGAGACCCGCTCCCATGCGACTTCCCCAGGCCAGATTAGATCAGGTGCTCGACCGCTTCCGCCAGATCGAGGCGCGGATGGGCGCGGCGTCCGAGGGCGCGGAGATCGTGCGGCTCTCCAAAGAACATGCCGAGCTGAAGCCGGTGGCCGACGCGGTCATGGCGCTGGAGCGGGTGAAGGCCGAGGGGCCGGAGCTTGAGGAAATGGCCGCCGCCGGCGATCCCGAGATGGCCGCAATGGCCCGGGACGAGTTGGAGGCGCTGAAGAACAAGCTACCCGCCCTGGAGCATGAGGTCGCGTTGCTGCTGGCGCCAAAGGACCGGGACGAGAACGCGTCGGCCATTCTTGAAGTGCGTGCCGGTACGGGCGGCGACGAGGCGGCGCTGTTCGCGGGGGACCTGTTCCGGATGTATTCGCGCTACGCCCAACTGCAGGGCTGGCGGGTCGAGATCGACAGCGTCACCGAGGGCGAGATGGGCGGCTACAAGGAGATCGTGGCCGCCATCACCGGCGACGGCGTGTTCGGCCGGCTGAAGTTCGAGAGCGGCGTACACCGGGTGCAGCGGGTGCCCGCGACCGAGGCCCAGGG
>JANPKX010000353.1:0-3096 GCA_031426235.1 Alphaproteobacteria bacterium
CATCCGGCGTGGGGAGCGCCTTTCACCTCGTCAGCTCTTGTGACGTTGGAAGTACGCGGCGCCGTCCCATATAGATGTGGTTACGCTTGCCGTGGGGGTCTGCGAAATCGCAGAATGACGCCATGTTCGATTGGAACGACCTGAAGGCCTTCCTGGCCGTCGCCCGGGGCGGATCGACCCTGGCCGCGTCGAAAGCCATGGGTGTGAACCAGACCACCGTCGCACGGCGGATCGAGAGCCTGGAACACGACCTGGGCTTGAAACTGTTCGAGCGGGGCCAGACGGGAAGCCGGCTCACCGAATCCGGCCAGGAGATGATCGCCGAGGCCGGGAACGTCGAGCGCGCGGCCATCCGCTTCGCCAACCAGGCCGCCGCCCAGATGCGCGGCGCTTCCGGCGCCCTGCGGATGACGACCAACGAACTGGTCGCCAACACCATGGTCATCCCGGCGCTGGCCGAGTTCCGCAAGGTCCACCCGGATATCCAGGTCGACCTGGTGATCACCGACCGCACCCTGGATCTGGAGAACGGCGAGGCCGATCTGGCCATCCGCACCAGCAAGGCCCTGGCCACCTCCGACCTGGTGGCGCGCAAGATCTGCGACCACGACATGGCGCTCTACTGCAGCCGCGACTACGCCACGCGACGGGGCGTGCCGGCCTCGTACGAGCATCTCAAGGATCACGACCTCATCGACATGAACATGGAGATGGGAGAGGTGCCAGCGGTCAGCTGGATGATGCAGCACTCCGGCGGCAAGCAGCCGATTACCCGGTCGAACAGCATGGGCAGCCTGGTTCACGCGGTGAAGGCGGGCCTCGGCATCGGCGCCTTGCCCTGCACGATCGGCGATGTGGACCACGATCTGGTGCGCTGTTCCGCGCCCATCGAGGAAGCCCGGGCCAGTTCCTGGATCGTGACCCGTCGCGAGCTCAAGGACACCCCGCGCGTCCGCGCCTTCATCGATTTCATGGCGCCGTTCCTGTCGGGCGAGATTCGCCGGGTCGAGGAACGCGGCCGCCAGCGCCTGGCCGCCGAGGCGGATAAGATCGTCCCATTCCCCACCAAGACGGCGACCGCCGGATAGGGGTTCACGGGGACGTTCGGGTCACCTCAAGCCATCCGTCACTCCGACGCGATCGTGGTACGCAGCCCCAATCGCGCCCGACACGCCTCGAGGACGAGTTTCGCCGTCTGCGGGTCGCTCGCGCGGGCCAGCACGACAGCGCCGATCATCGCCGCCAGTTCACCCGTCGCCTGGGCCTGTCTTGCAGGACGCGCGCCCGGCGGCGCTTGCGAGAGCGCAGAGATTATGGCTTCGACGCCCCGCCCCAAGGCGGCCTTCACGCTCTCCCGGCCCCGCCCGATCTCGACCCCTAGCGCCGCGGCGGGGCAACCGATGCCAGGGCTCTTTACGTGCTCGTCGGACAGGTAGAAGCGACAGAAATCCTCGCGCACTTTGATGGCCGGCTCGCTGGCCCCGGCCGCGAGCACCGGCGCCATGAGTTCATCGAACGCAGCTTCCAGCGCGGCGATCACCAGCGCGTCCTTGGACCCGAAGTGGCGGTAGAAGCCGCCGTGCGTCAGCCCCGCGTCCTGCATCACATCGCCGACGCTCGTCCCCGCGATGCCCCGCTCCCGAAACAGGCGGCTCGCGCTCGCGACGATGCGGGCGTGGCTGCGATCCTTTTCCTCGCGCGAAACCCGCAAAACGCTCTCCAAATCCCGGTTGACATTTAGATGATATCAATCATCCATATAGATGACAATTAACATCTATCGAGTTTTGGTCTGGAGAGGAGATGTCATGACGCCGTTGAGGATCCTGGTGACCGGGACGACCGGTAAGACGGGGGCCGCTGTCATTGCGCAGCTACGCCGACGCAATGTGACCGTTCGCGCCGTCGTTCGGCGACACGATGCGCGCAGCGAGAAACTGGAACAGAGCGGGGTCGAGCTCGTCGTCGCCGATCCCCTCGATCGCGGACAGATGGTCCAGACCATGGCGGGCGTGCAGCGAGCCTACTACTTGCCGCCGTTCGATCCTTCGATGCTGTCCGCGGCTCGCGTTTTCGCCGAGGCCGCCGAGGCCGCCAGCCTGGAATCAATCGTGGCTCTGAGCCAGTGGCTGGCCAGCCCAGGACATCCAGCATGGCTCACACGTCAGCTCTGGGAGATGGAGGCGGTGTTCAAGGGCTTGCGCGGCGTCGGATGCACCATCATCAATCCACCGTTCTTCGCCGACAACTACCTGCGCCTGATCGGCTTCGCAGCACATCTCGGCGTGCTGCCGTCGCTGACCGGCGACAGCCGCAACGCTCCACCGTCGACCGAGGATATCGCCGCCGTCGCCGCGGCCGCCTTGCTTGACCCGACGATGCATGCGGGTCGCACTTACAGCCCGACCGGCCCCGAGCTGTTGTCCACGAGCGACATGAGCCGCGTCCTTACGAATGTGCTCGGACGCCATGTGCGACGCTTCGAAATGCCCATGTGGTTGTTCCTAAAAGCGGCGCGAATGCAGGGTGTCGGGCCCTCCGAGCTGAGCGGCTTCCGCTACTGGGTTCGGGATCACAAGCTGGGCGCATTCGCGTTCTGCACGCCGACCGACCACGTCCAGCGCGTAACCGGTCGCGCGCCAGAAAGCTTCGACGCCATCGCCCGACGCTACGCGGCCCAACCGGAGGCGCAACGCGGTCTGAGCGCCAGCGCCAGGGCCTTCGCCGACTTCATGCGGACGCCGATGTCGCCTGGATACAACCTGGATCGCTTCGACAAAGAGCGGGACATCGCTGCGGAGCCAGGGGCCAAGTTCGCGATGGAGGACGATGCCTGGAAAGCCTGGCGAACGGAGCAGGTGCGCCCGAACCAGGGCTTGCGCACCCTCCGCACGGCGGCCGTCGCATGAGCGCTCCGACCAACCTGGCCGGCGCCGTCGCCGGCGCGATGGCCGCGCTTTCCGCCGTATCGGCCAGTGCCGCGCCGACCGCCGCGCCGGCGCCGCAGACGGCCCTGCCCACCGTCCCAACGACACGGGTCATCGCCATCGGCAGGGTGACCGCCAAGTGGACCCCTGACGCCATCCGAACCGTCAT
>JANPKX010000354.1:0-3043 GCA_031426235.1 Alphaproteobacteria bacterium
TGCTGGCCGCCGTCTCCGCGGGCTCGCTTGGCTTGAAAGAGCCCGAGGAAACCGAAACCACCTTCATGGGCAACGCCCTGCTGAAGGCGCGCGCGGCGGCGGACGCCTGCGGCCTGGTCGCCCTGGCCGACGACTCGGGACTGTCGATCGCCGCTCTGGGCGGCGCGCCGGGCATCTTCTCGGCGCGCTGGGCCGGGCCTGCCAAGGATTTCGCCATCGCCATGGCCAAGGTCGAGGAACGGCTCGAGGCGTCGGGCGCCGACGACCGCAGCGCCTGGTTCACCTGCGCCCTGGCTGTCGCGTGGCCCGATGGCCCCGCCGTCGTGGTCGAGGGGCGCGTGGACGGGATCGTCACTTTTCCGGCGCGGGGCGGACTGGGGTTCGGCTACGATCCGATCTTTGTCCCCCAGGGCTTCACCGAGACATTCGGCGAGATGGACCCGGCCGCCAAGGACGCTATGAGCCACCGCGCCCTCGCGTTCGCCAAGTTGAAAGCCGCGCTGCTTTGACCGACGGCCCCCCGCTCGGGGTCTATGTCCACTGGCCCTACTGCGCGCGAATCTGCCCCTACTGCGACTTCAACGTATTCAAAGCCGCCGGACGCGAAGCCGAGGCGGCTGAGCTGGTCCGCGCGATCCTCGCCGATCTGGAGGCCCAGGCCGCCCTTACCGGCCCACGGCGGCTGGTCTCGATCTTCTTTGGCGGCGGTACGCCCTCGCTGATGGACCCGGCCGCGGTCGCGCAGGTCATCTCGCTGGCCCGGCGGCTCTGGTCCGCGGCGGACGACCTCGAAGTCAGCCTGGAAGCCAATCCGACCGACGCTGAGGCTGGCCGCTTCGAGGCCCTCGCCCAGGCTGGCGTCACCCGCCTGTCCCTGGGCCTTCAGTCCCTCGACGACGACGCCCTGCGCTTCCTGGGCCGGAACCACGACGCCGCGGAGGGCCGCCGGGCGGCGGCGGCGGCTGCTGCGGCCTTTGCGCGCCTGTCGGTCGATCTGATCTGCGCCCGTCCCGGCCAGACCCCCGCCGCCTGGGCAGCCGAGCTGGCGGCCGCAGCCGACCTCGGCGCCGAACACATCTCGCCGTACCAGCTCACCATCGAACCCGGCACCGCGTTCGATCGGGCCATTCGCCGAGGCGTGTTCGCCCCGCCGCCCGAAGATCTGGGCGCTGACCTCTACGACACCACACAGGCCGTGCTCTCGCAGCTGGGCTTCGAGGCCTACGAGGTCTCCAACCACGCGCTTGGACCCGCCGCGCGGTCCCGCCACAACCTCGTCTACTGGCGCGGGGAGGACTATGTTGGCGTAGGCCCGGGCGCGCATGGCCGGCTGACCCTGGGCGGCGTGCGCGTGGCGACCACCGCCCTGGACCGGCCCGCCGACTATATGGCCGCCGACGGCCCGACCTACTCGCCGCTCAGTCCGCTGGACGCCGCCGAGGAGCGCCTGATCAGCGGCCTGAGGATCACCGAGGGGGTCGCCTTCGCGGAGCTCACGGCGCTGGGTCTGGGACCGACCCATCCGACCATCCGCCGGTTTGCCGAGCTGGGCCTGCTCGTCGACGACCCGCTCCGCCTTCGCGCAACTCCGGACGGACGGCGGGTTCTGGACCGCCTCACCACGGAACTGGCGCTCGCCCAGGCCGCGCCCTGACCACCACGCCGGCCTTGCCTTTCCGGGCCGGAGCGGCGAACCCTCCGGCCATGGCTCGCGACCTGCCCCTGCCCGCCCTGGACAATGCGCCGCTCGCGCCCGGGCTCTATGTGGTGGCGACGCCGATCGGCAACCTGCGCGACATCACCCTGCGCGCCCTCGACGTGCTGGCCCAGGCCGACCTGGTGCTGGCCGAGGATACCCGCGTCACCGGCAAGCTGCTGCACGCCTTTGGACTATCGGCAAAGCTGGAGCGCCACGACGAGCACGCCGCAGAGCGCGCCCGCCCGCGGGCCATGGCCGCCCTGGCGGCGGGCCAGAAGGTCGCCCTTGTCAGTGACGCCGGCACGCCGCTGATCTCTGACCCCGGCTATCGGCTGGTGCGTGAGGCCGCCGCGGCCGGATATTCGGTGATTCCGATCCCGGGGGCCTCGGCCCTGACCGCCAGCCTGTCGGTGGCCGGGCTGCCAACGGACCGGGTGCTGTTCGTAGGGTTCCCCCCGCCCCGCTCGGCGTCTCGGCGCACCTTCCTGACCGAGTTCGCGGGCCTCCGCGCCACCCTGGTCTTCTATGAGGGCGGCTCGCGGCTGGCGGCCACCCTGGCCGACATGGCCGCTGTCCTCGGCGAGCGTGACGCCGTGGTCTGCCGGGAAATGACGAAGCTCTACGAGACCCTCTACCGCGGCCCCCTCGCCGCCCTGGCGGCGGACCCGGCCCTGGACGCGCCCAAGGGCGAGATCGTCATCCTGGTGGGTCCTGGGCGCGAGGCCGCGGCCAGCGCCGCAGACGCGGACGCGGCCCTCGCCGAGGCCCTGGCGCGCCTCAAGCCGGCCGAGGCGGCCGCCGAGGTCGCCAAGGCCCTGGGGCTGCCCCGCCGCGAGCTCTACCGGCGCGCCCTGGAGTTGAAGCGATGACCGGGCGGGCGGTCCGGGGCGCCGAGGCCCGCCGAAGCGGTCGACGCGGCGAGGTCTGGGCCGCGCTTCTGCTCATGGCTAAGGGCTACCGCATTCTTGGCCTTCGGCTTCGCACGCCCCAGGGCGAGATCGACCTGCTGGCCCTGCGCGGCCGCGTGCTCGCGGTGGTCGAGGTCAAGCGCCGCACGGCGATCGAACTGGCCCTCGAGGCTGTGGATCTGAGCCAACGAGAGCGCCTGCGCCGCGCGGCAACCGCCGTGGCGGGGGCGCGACCCCGCCTGAAAGCCTGCGATATCCGGCTCGATCTCATCGCGCTCGCGCCGGGCCGACTTCCCCGGCATATTCCGGATGCGTGGAAGGGTGTTGAGGGCGTGAGGTCCGGCCGATGAACCGTGAAGAGGCCGAAGGCATCTTGCTGGACGCGGGCCGCGTCGCCGACGATGGGTTTCCATTGCTGAACGCCGCGACCGCCTGC
>JANPKX010000355.1:0-1954 GCA_031426235.1 Alphaproteobacteria bacterium
CTCGCTCTCCTGCTTGGGCATGAAGGTCCACTTCAGGCCCGTGGCGAAGCCGGCTCCGCCGCGCCCCCGCAGGCCCGAGGCCTTGATCTGGTCGCAGATCCATTCCGGGGTCTGGGCGAGCATGTCGGCCGTGCCGTTCCACGCGCCGCGCGCCTTGGCGCCCTCCAGGCCCCAGTCGCGTTGCCCGTAGATGTTGAGGAAAATGCGGTCGCTGTCCGCCAGGATACCCGCCACCGTTAAGCTCCCTTCCGGCGGAAGCCGGCGATGAACCAGATCTGGGCGCCGAAACCGGCGGCCAGTGATCCGACGAAGGCGAAGAACGCCCAGTCGGCCTTGAACTGCACCCACACCACCACGAAGGCGAGCGCCACAACCACGGCGACCACATTGGCGATCCCCATGATCACCAGCCGCTTCTTCTGCGCTGCGAGCTCCGGAGTCATGCGCTCACCTTCGGCGGCAGGTTCGGGATGGTGATCGGCCTGGCCAGCGAGCCGTCGAACATCGCGGCATCCGTCAGGCTGGTCAGCGCACCCTCGGGCGCCGAGCCGTGGCGGCCAATAGCCGAGCCCGGCTTGGGCGTTTTGCCGGCGGCGAAGTCGTCCAGCAGCGCCTCGAAGCTCTCGGGCGTCAGGTCCTCGTAGTAATGATCATTGATGGCCGCCATCGGCGCGTTGGCGCAGGCGCCCAGGCACTCAACTTCCTGCCAGTAGAACTTGCCGTCCGCGCTGCGGTGATTCTGCGCGCCGATCCTGCGCTTGCAGACCGCCATCAAGGCCTCGGAGCCGCGGGTCTGGCACGGCGTCGTGCCGCAAACCTGCACCAGCGCCACGTCGCCGACCGGCTCCAGCATGAACATCGTGTAGAAGGTCGCCACTTCCAGCACGCGGATCACCGGCATGCTCAGCAGGCTCGCCACGGCGCGGATCGCGGGCTCGCAGACCCAACCCTCCTGCTTCTGGACCAGCCACAGGATCGGCACGACGGCCGACTGCTGCTTCCCAGCCGGGAAGTTGTCGATCCACGCCTTGGCCTGCGTCATCGTCGCGGGCGCGAAGGTGAAGCTGGCGGGCTGGACGGCGGCTAGACGACGAACGCTCAACGCGGCCTCACTTGACGAAATCGACGCGGGCGATCTTGCCGCCGGCGATGGTGTAGATGGCGGCGACCTGGAAGGTCTCCTCCGACCCGGCGCGGTAGACGCGCTCGTGGTCGATCACCGTGTCACCCAGCACGATCCGATTCGCCAGCTCGGCCCGGTTGTGCGGGAAGTCGGCGAACACCTGGACGTATTTGGCGCGATAAGCCTCGATCCCCTTTATCGTCACCGCCCCATTGAGGTCGGCCACGATGATATCGTCGGCAAAGAACGCGCAATGCGCGTCCAGGTCCTGGGCGTTGTAGGCGTCGAGCTGGCCCTGAGCGACGTCGGCGGGGCTGAGGTTTGCGTTGACGCTCACCGGTCGATCTCCCCGAACACGATGTCCAGCGAGCCCAGGATGGCGGAGACGTCGGCCAGCATGTGGCCGCGGTTCATCCAGTCCATGGCCTGCAGGTGCAGATACCCCGGCGCTCTGATCTTGCATCGGTATGGCTTGTTGGCGCCGTCGCTGACCAGATAGACGCCGAACTCGCCCTTGGGCGCCTCGACGCAGGCATAGACCTCGCCCGGCGGCGTCCGGTAGCCCTCGGTGTAGAGCTTGAAGTGGTGGATCAGCGATTCCATCGACCGCTTCATCTCGCCGCGCGAGGGCGGCACGATCTTGCCGTCAAGCATCGCCACGGGTCCCCTGCCTTCAGGTGAAAGCAGTCTTGCGCAACACTGACGCATGATGCGCACGGACTGACGCATCTCCTCCATACGGACAAGGTAACGGTCGTAGCAGTCGCCGTTCTTGCCGACGGGAATGTCGAAGTCCATCTCGGCGTAGCACTCGTATGGCTGGTTCTTGCG
>JANPKX010000356.1:0-8310 GCA_031426235.1 Alphaproteobacteria bacterium
CGATCGACCAGTACGACGCTCGCCCGATCATCGACGCCATGCGCAAGATGAGCTTCACCAGTAGAGACACCGCCCGCGCCGCCGACATCTGGTCGATGTCGCTGGAGGACGCCGGCTGCTCGACGTGGCTGACCCTGGCAGGCTCGACCAGCGCGGGCGGCTGCATGCACATCTACCGCGACATGATCAGGTACGGGATGATCGACGTCGTGGTGGCCACCGGCGCCTCGATCGTCGACATGGACTTCTTCGAGGCCCTCGGCTTCAAGCACTATCAGGCCCAGTCCAACGTGGACGACCGCGACCTGCGCGACCTGTACATCGACCGCATCTACGACACCTATATCGACGAGGAAGAGCTGCAGAACTGCGACGGCACGATCTATCAGATCTGCGAGCAGCTGGAGCCGCGCGCTTATTCCAGCCGCGAGTTCATCCACGAGATGGGCAAGTGGCTGGCCGCCGGCAACGACAAGAAGCCCGACAGCCTGATCGAGGTCGCCTACCGCGAAGGCGTGCCGATCTTCTGCCCGGCGTTCGTGGATAGCTCCGCCGGCTTCGGGCTGGTGAAGCACCAGGTGGAGCGGATGAAGGCGGGCAAACCCTACCTGACCATCGACGCGGTCGCCGACTTCCGCGAGCTGACCGACATCAAGCTGGCGGCCGGGACCACGGGCCTGTTCATGGTGGGCGGCGGCGTGCCGAAGAACTTCGCCCAGGACACGGTGGTCTGCGCCGAGATCCTCGGCCACGAGGCCGAGATGCATAAGTACGCCGTGCAGATCACGGTCGCTGACGTGCGCGACGGCGCCTGCTCTTCGTCGACGCTGAAAGAGGCCTGTTCCTGGGGCAAGGTCGACGTGACGTGGGAGCAGATGGTCTTCGCCGAGGCGACCACGGTCGTGCCGCTGATCGCCTCCGACGCCTGGCACCGCGGGTCGTGGAAGACGCGGGTCAAGCCGCGCTGGGCCAAGCTGTTCGAGAAGGCCTAAGGCCCGGTCCCTACGGTTAGCTTCATGAGGCCGGTGAGGGGGTCTTCCGCGGTGGTTTGGGACAGTCGACCCATTCCGGGATGACCCTCTCGTTAGCGCAAGGACCTGTACCTCAGATCCCGGCGTACCCCTCGTAGCCGCGGTCGGGCCAGAAGCCGCCCGAGCCGCGGCCGATCTGGGCCAGACTCTCGACCGCCTCGATGCGCATCACATATTTGGCGTGCTTGTAGCCGAGCTGGCGCTCGACCCTCAGGCGCAGCGGCGCGCCGTGCGCGACCGGCAGGGTGGCGTCGTTCATCTCGTAGGCCAGGATGGTCTGCGGATGATAGGCGTCGATCAGGTCGATGCTCTCATAGTAGACGCCCGAGCCGTCCAGGGTCTGCTCGTAGGTGTCGGCGCAGTGGAAGACGATGTAGCGGGCGTTCGGCTTCAACCCCGCGCGGTCCAGCAGCGGACCCAGGCGCGCGCCCTTCCACTTGCCGATCGCGGACCATCCCTCAACGCAGTCGTGTCGGGTGATCTGGGTACGCGACGGCTGGCCGCGCACGTCCGCCAGCGTCAGGGACTGCGGCCGCTCCACCAGCCCGTCCACCACCAGGCGGTACCCGGCGAAATTGTCCGCCAGCAGGGCCACATAGTCCTCGTCTGTCGGACGGATGGTTCCGTTGGCCTTGAAGTCCTTCGAAAGGTCGGCGGGGGTGAACTCCCGGGCCAGGGCCTTGCGGTCGGTGACCAGTCGCTGGGCGCGCAGCGTCAGCCCCTCGGCCTTGCGCAGGGTCGCGGCGACCTTGGGATCAGTGGTCAACTTGTCGCAGGCCGTGAGCCACAGCGACCCCAGGGTGGCGCCGGCGACGCCCAGCCAGCGACGGCGGTTGGCGGTGAGGCTCATGCCCGGCCCTCCTCGACTTCGATGGCATACTTGCCGGTGATCATGGAGCGCATGTTGTTCCAGACTCCCGAGATCAGGACGAGCACCACGTGGACCACGATGAAGGCCACGATCAGCCCGGCAGAGATGAAGTGCACCGTGCGTGCGCCCTGCCGCCCGCCGAAGAGGTCGATGAGGTGCGGCACGGCGGCATTGAACCCTGGCGACATCGACAGGCCCGTCAGCACCATCGCCGGCAGAAGGACGAGGATAACGGCCAGGTACGTGGCCTTCTGGATCACGTTGTAGCGGCGTGCCTCTTCGCCCTTGGGGAACTTCAGCTGCGCGTGGGTTACGATCTCATGCAGGATGTGACGCGGCTTGAGCTGGTCGCGGGACGGCAGCATGTCACGCCGGATGTGCCCGCCGATCAGGCCCCACAGCCAGTAGACCAACCCGTTGATCACGAAGAGCCACGCAAAGAAGAAGTGCCAGCGCCGGCCATCGGTGAGCGAGCGATAGGTGGGGATCGTCGCCCAGGCGGGGAAGCCCCGCGCCTCGCGCATGCCTTCCTTTCCGGACCAGCCCAGCACGCCGGTGGTGTCAAAGGTCAGGTCGCCGACCTTTGTGACCCCGCGCGCCACGCCGCCCACGTCCTGCATGCTCATCGACAGCCAGGGGTCCGCGAAAGTCGATTTGTGGCCCCAGTAGAGCGCCGGGTGGGCGTTGAAGATCTGCAGGCCGCTCAACAGAAGAAAGCTGATCGCAAACACGTTCAGCCAGTGGGTGAGACGTGTCACCACCGTGTGGCGGCGCACCAGCACCTTTGGGGGCCCTGCAGCCATCGACGTTCGTCCTCCCCGCTTCAGCCCGCATCATGGCGCCGTCGGGCTCGGGCCGCGAGCCCTCAAAAAGCATGGAAACGATGCTTCGCGCGCCATCGATTCCCTCGCCGCGGCATAGGGCCTAAGCTTCGGTCTCAACACGAGGAGCGACAGGTGGCCGAAGTCGAGGTGTGGCGGGGCAGCGTGGCGGCCTGGGAATGCGACGCCATGGGCCATCTCAACGTCGGCTTCTACGTGGCGCGCTCGATCGAGGCGCTGGCGGGACTCGCGGCCGAACTGGGCATGCCCGGCGTCTTTGCCCCGACGGCCGAGGCCACCTTGATCGTTCGCGAGCAATACATCCGCTTCGTGCGGGAGGCCCGGGCGAACGCACCGCTCATGATCGCAGGCGGTGTGATGTCGATCGGCGAGAGCGATGCGCGGCTGCTGCTGCTCATGCGGCATGCCGACGGCGCCCTGGCGGCGGCGTTCCAGTCAGTGGTCGTGCACGCCACGTCCCGGGACGGGCGACCGTTCCCCTGGCCTGATCGCCTTCGCAAACGCGCCGCCGAGTTGGCTGTCGAGGCGCCCGAGGCCAGCCTGCCGCGGTCCCTGGCCCTCGATCCGGTGACCACCACGGCCAGCCTCGCCCGCGCCCACGCGCTGGGTCTGCCCCGGACCGGCGTCGGCGTGGTCATGGCAAGCGACTGCGATGCCTTCGGCCGGATGCGAACGGAGGAATTCATGCGCCGCCTTTCGTCCGGCGTGCCGCACCTGTTCGCGGCCGGGCGCCCGGGCGAGGCGGCGTCGGAGCGGCGGGTCGGCGGGGCCGTCGTCGAATACCGGCTGCTGCATCACGCCTGGCCCCGCGCCGGCCAGCGGCTCGAGTTGAGGTCCGGCTTCTCAGGCAGCGACACCCGCGTGCGGCGGCTGGTCCACTGGCTGCTCGATCCTGACAGCGGCAATCCCTGGGCCACCGCCGAGGCGATCTCGGTCTCCTTCGACCTGGACACCCGCAAGCTGATCACCCTGTCCCAGGACGAAGCCAGCCGCCTCGATGAGGCCAGCGTGAAGGGGCTTGGGCTGTAGGCTTGGTCTTAGACCCTACCTGGCCAGCTCCCGCAGCACGGCCCGGACCCGGTCCGGCCGCTCCATCGGCAGGAAGTGCGTGGTGTCCGGCACGGTCTCCAAGGTGACGTTTTCCATGGCCTCGACCTCGGCCCGGTTCTCGTCGATCCGCGCTGTCGACCCCACGCAGGCGAGCACCATTCGCACGGGGCAGCGCACGGCGCGCAGTGCGGCCCAAGGGTCGTAGTTGTGGGTGCGGAAGTTGGAGGCCTCCCAGGCCGGGGCGCAGGTCAGGATGACCTCGCCCTCGGGCGTGTCGCGAAAGCCCGCTTCGACGTAGTCGGCCAGCTGTTCGGGCGTCCAGCTGCGAAAAGCGCCTCGGCCAGAGTAGGCGGCCACGGCCGCGGCCTTGCTGGGGAAGGTGGGCCGACGGCGCTCGGCGCCATCGGCGAGTGGGTTGCTGCGCGGCTCGCTGTTGGCAGGACCAGGGTCGAAGAAGACTGGGTCGAAGAGGGCCAGGGCGCGGACCATCGCCGGGGCCGCCGCGGCGGCCAGCAGGCTCGCCGTGCCGCCCAACGAGTGGCCGGCGAGAATCACGGGGCCCTCAGTCTCGGCTTCCAGCAGGGCCAGGAGGTCGTCGCGGAACTCCGGCCATCCCTCGCGGCCCTCCACGACCGCCGGCAGGGTCGAGGCGCCGTGGCCGCGCATGTCCACGGCCAGGATCCTCAAGTCGTCGGCCAAGGGCGTCAGGATGCTGCGGTAGGTGCGGGCGTTGAACCCGTTGGCGTGCGAGAACACGATGTCGATGGGTCGGTCAGGCGGCCCATACTCGAGGACCGTCATCGCGCCGCCGCGGGCGGGCAGGTTGACGCTTCGAGGGCGGGGCAGGTCGGCGGCGGTTGAACTCATGGTGCGGTCATAGCGGGATGACCCTGCGACAGAGAAGTCGCCAAGGCGCCGCATCCGTCATAGGGTTCTGTAACCGACCGGTACGGTCCGCTTCTCGGAGACCGCCATATGACGACACCCCCCGACCCGCCGCAGGCCGATCGCCTTCCGGCCGCCCAGCGTATCCGCGAAACGGCGAGCGCGCTTTTCCTCCGCCACGGCTCGAGGGCGGTTGGCGTGGACGAGATCGTGGCCACGGCGGGCGCGACCAAGCCCAGCCTCTACCGCGCCTTTGGCTCCAAGGACCAGCTGATCGCCGCCTGGATCGAGGACCAGGCCGCCCTGATGTGGGCAGGGCTCGAGGCGGCTGAGAGCGCCGCGCCCAGCGACCCCCGCGCCCAGATCCTGGCCTACATCGACGGCCTTGTGGCCCAGTCCGAGGCGAAGGCGGCGCGCGGCTGCGCGCTCAGCAACACCGTTGTGGAATATCCCCGGTCTGACCACCCAGGTCGCCTGGCGGCGGTGGATCATAAGGAGCGCCTGCGCAAGCGCCTGCGGGAACAGGCGCGCGCCATGAACGCGCGCAAGCCGAAGAAACTGGCCGACAGCCTGCTGTTGCTCATCGAAGGGATCTTCATCACCCGGCAGATCTACGGGACCGGAGGACCCGCCGGCGCGGCGCGCGGCGCGGTTGAGGCCCTGCTGGCGGCCCATACCCGCGAGCGGGCTGAGGACGGTGAGACTCCGGCGGACTAGATTTCCAACTCCGCGCCGGTCATGTCGCACCCGGACAGCCGCGCACCGTCCAGCTCGGCCTCCAGGAAGCGCGCGCGGTTCGCGTGGGCGCCCCGCAGGTCAGCGCCTCGCAGCGAGGCGCGGCGCAGGTCGGTGCGCACGAAGCGCTCGTCCCCCAGATCGAGCGGACCCATCTTCGCCCCCCGCAGGTCCGCGCGCGCCAGTTGCGCCTCCAGCAACTTGGCCCCCCGTAGGTCGGCCTCGCGCAGGATCGCGCCCCGGAAATCGCAGCCGCTCAAATCCGCCCCCTGCAGCTGGACGCCTTCCATGTCGAGGCCGAAGAAGATCGAATGCGGCGCGCGCAGTCCTGACAGGCGCCGTTTCTTCATCGTGCGCAGCGGACGGAAATCGGCCTGGGCGGTTTGCAGTATAGCGCCGCGACGTCCGTTCGTGTCGCAATAGGCCTCGTGTTCGGAGATCACCTCCGTCAGGGACTTGCCGTCGATGTAGAAGATTGCGGGCGGCGCGCGCAGCACGTCGGTCAGGTCGGCATTATCCAGCCGCGCCTGGCTGAGGTTCACGCCGTTGAGCACCGCCCGCTTCATGGAGGCGCCCGTCAGGTCCGCACCGCCCAGGTCGGCGTGCGATAGGTCGGCGCCGTCCAGCACGGCGCGCATGAGTTTGGCGCCTGACAGGATGGCCCCCGAAAGATTGGCGTCCGTGAAATCGGAGGCCATGGCCGCGGCCCCGCTCATCTGGGCGCCGGCCAGGTTCGCGCCGGAGAGGACCGCGTAGTTGAGCTCGCCGGGGCGATGCTCATGCCGAAGGATGCGGAAGCCATCCAGCTTGTCCTGCAGGGCGATGCGGCCTTCGCGCAGGTCGCATTCCGCCATCTCGGCGCCGGCTAGATTTGCGCCGCGCATACAGGCGCCGCGAAGGTCGGCCCGTTTTAGATTGACGTAGCGCAGGTCCGCCTCGCGAAGGTCGGCTCCGAACAGGACCGCGCGGCTGAGATTGGCGCGCAGGAGGGTGGCGCCGGTCAGTCTCGCGCCCGTCAGGTCCGCGTCGCGCAGGTCCAAACCGTCCAGCGAACAGTGGGCGAGGTCGGCATAGGTGAGATTGAGGCGCCGGCCCCCCGAACGGCCGGACAGATAGCGTTGATGGGCCTCGATCGCCTCACGCAGGGCCGGCCCATCGACGGCGATGTGATGCGGTTCGGGGGGAGATGACATGGCGTGGCCTGGGTCGGACCATGGGCGCGCCGGCTTTAAGGATGGGTTGCGCGACGTCCTTAAGCAAACCTGAGCACAATCGGAAGCTGCGCCATGACGGCTGCCGATCCGCGGCTGCGTCCGGTCAGAGCCATCCGCGACGCCTGAACCAGAGGAGCGGCAGGACAGCGGCGATCAGCATCGCCACCAGCGCCATGGGATAGCCCAGCACCCATTCAAGTTCCGGCATCACCTTGAAGTTCATCCCATAGATCGAGGCGATCAAGGTCGGCGGCATGAAGACCACCGCAACCACCGAGAAGAACTTGATGATCCCGTTCTGCTCGATGTTGATCAGGCCGAGGGCCGCGTCGAGCAGGAAGGCGACATGGGCGGACTGGTGGCTGGCGTGCTCGGTGAGCGACTGCACGTCGCGCTGGAGCGAAACGAGATGCGCGGCGCACATCGGGCTGGCGCCGATTTCGTGCGCCAGGGCTGCGAAGCTCAGCAGGCGCGCCAGGCTCACCAGACTGGTGCGCCCCTGGGCGGTGACCGACTGGGCATGCGCCAGCGCCGTCAGCAGTGGGCGGAAGTCGCCGCCTTCCGGTCGTCGGAAAATTGCGCTCGACGCCGTCTCGACCTCATGGGCCGTATGGTCGAGCACCTGGGCCAGCCGCTCCACAACGGCGTCGAGCAGGTTCAGCAGAACCTGCGCGCTGGTCAGATCCTCGTCGTGAGCGCGGCTGGCGAAGACCGTGAAGGCGCGCAAGTCCTCATAGCGTAGGCTCACGAGGACCCCGTTCGCCAGGACAAAGGTGGCGGTGGTCTCCAGGGGCGTCGGCTCGTGGCTCCGCGCCAGCAGCGTGGCGGTCATGAAGGTGGCGCCGCCCTCCTGATAGAGCCGGCTGGACGGCTCGAGCGCCTTCATCTCCTCGGGGGTGGGCAGGTCCAGGCCCAGCGCCGCCTCGACAGCGAGTTCCTCTTCGCGGGTCGGGTCGACCAGATCGATCCAGACCACGTCAGGGTCAGGCCTCCAGCCCTCGGCGACCACCAGGGCCTGGATCCCGTCCTGGCCGCGCCGAAGCACATTCAGCATGGCTTACACCTCCAGGGAGGTTAGTGGCCGTGCGCCTGCCATGGCGTCAATCGTCGGTGTTACCGACTGGCCGTGTCCTGGCCCATGGCCGCGGCGATGAGGGCCGCGATCCGGTCCGTCGATTCGGCGGCCTGGCTGAGTACGCTCATCGGGCCCTGGCCGGGGCGAACGGCGCTGGCCATCTGCGATGCGGCGGATTGGGCCACCGCGATCGCGCCGTTCTGGACGCGGGTTACGCCGCTCGCGGCGAGGACGCGAGCGGTGCCGTCCGGATAGATGAAGCCGTGGGTCGAATAGGTCGAACCGCCGAGATCGCGATTGGGGTCATACCAGACCTTGACCTGGCTCCAGTCGCCCTGGGAGGACACGTCAATCACCGTGACGTCCTTCTCGACCTTGCCGCGCGAGCCGTCGATGGGGCTCCAGTTGGCGTGGGTGATCTGGACCACCCGGTCAGTCAGGACCTGGCTCACGACGGCCACGTGACCCAGGCGCATGCGTTGGGTCGGCTTGAAGCAGAGGACCGCGCCGGTGCGGGGTTGGAAGCCGGTTTCGTACTTACCCGAAGCCTGCTGCCACCACGTCCAGGCGTCGCCGAAGATCTGGATGCCGGAGATCAGACGCGCGA